>JALHRC010000008.1:0-11072 GCA_022841645.1 Minisyncoccota bacterium | reverse complement strand
TTCAGGACCATTAGTTCCGGAAAGAATTGGAGATAATGTCTGACCTTCGGGACCATTGATGCCAGACGGTCGCGGTGCGGGTTGTGCTTGATACTCAGGACCATTGATGCCAGAAAGAGTTGGGGGAGTATCGAGCTGCCCGGCCGCCCACACCACACCCGTCGGCGCCGCTAAGGCGGCACTACCGCCGGCAGCCACACCCACGACCGCCCCAGCAATTACCTGATTGCGGCGACTTTTTTGCAGCGCGTCCTCAGCGTCACGTATGCTTTGCTCTATTGCATCGATACCTTCAAAACCACGCATGCGGTCCGCTACGGCTTGCTGATCAGTAAGTTGATTGAAACGTTGTTCTTTCTTGGTGGTTGACCACCTATTCACCGCTTCCCTTACAGCTGCTGCCCCACCTCGCCCTAAGCCGTAGCCAGCAACAAAGCGTGCGCCGCCAGCCATGGCGCCAGCAGCAGCGACATTTGTAACACCAAATAATGACGCCATGCCCAAGGCAGCAGCTGTTGGTGCCGCTAAAACAGCAATACCGGTACCTGCCAACACTGCAACAGTACCGCCAAGTGCAATCTTTCCGACTTCTGATTTCGGTACTACTGCCCGAAGCTTCTCCAACATTGACCGTGAAGTCTGTACCGTCCAATGCTCTCTATTGGTCGCCTGTGCCTTTTCAAACACTTCTTTCCTAAGCTCATTCTCTGTCGCAAGGCGCTCGAGGACAAATTCGCGTGACATTACGTTTTGCAACATCCCGGCTGCATCAAATTTTCGTACCTTACCAGGCTCTGGAGGGGCAGCTACTTTCCACTGCCCTTCCCGTTTCCACGTGTTTACAATTTCTTGATGGATGCCCTTACGTTCACGCAAAAATGCCACATGCGCGCGACGCGTTTCCTTGTATCGCTCTTCAACAGCTGGATCAACCTTAGTTTCCTTGCCAAACCACTTTCCGAAAAGACTTTTCTCAGATTGGTGTTCAAACGCCCTTTTTTGCTCCGCTTCAAACGCTACTTTAGCTTCCTGCCATTTAGTTTTTATCTCACTACGCTTCTCCATGAGCGCGTCGCGTTTTTCAAACAAAGGCCGGAGCGCAGGATCCTGCTCCCTAGCTGCAGTCGGCTCCGGTAACGGTGACTCAACATTAAGTGCAAGAAGCCTTGTCACTGCCTCCCGAATACCGAGTGAACTGGTAACGGCCTGAATGCGTCCTTCACCAGAACGAACCTTATCAATAATTTCAATGAGTGCGTCGGCACTGAAGGTTTCCCGACTACCCTGGACTGTGCCAAATCTTCTAATCAAGTCATAAAGCTCCTCAAAACTACTGACCCCACCAGCTTCATGCGCTGCCGACTGCTCTGGCGAGACGCCAAGATTTTCCATGTTCCGCTCATCATGTTCAAGGCGCGGGTCAGGCCACCCTACCGGTCTTTGGCCAGTTTCCATACTAGGATTCTCTTCGTCCATCGGGTGCGGCCAGTTCGGTGGTGCACCCGGATTATCTCCCTCGACATCTGGTGCTTTTGCCGGTGCGTCGTACAGTGAACGCTCATACGTGCTCCAACCATCCTCGGGTTTGTTATTATTAGGTACCGATTGCTCTGGCGTCAGTGCTTTTTGGACTTTAGCGACCACTTCGCGCCCTTCCCGTTCCTCAATACCATCCACAAACGAACTCTCGGTACGACTGCGATCATACACTGATTGGTTCACCGCGCCCGGTGCGCGTCCAAGTGAACGTTGTAGTTCATGAAGAAGATCGTGGATACGCTGAGCTGTACTTTGATAGTGCCCAACAGCTCTTTGTGTCAGGGTGTGCTGTAGGTGTTTATTGTCTGCCTCCTTTAAAAGTTGTTCTTTTAGATTAGGCAAAATACGCTGTAGCTTGTCCTCAAACTCACGTAGTTGGCGCGCACGTTTTTTATCGTACTGCTCAAGTGTGGTTCCATCCGGAAGCTGCTCTTCAAGGGTGTTTCTTAAATCTCGCAAGGCTTGTTTCTGAGCTCTTGCCCAATCACCCAGTTTAATTAGGTCACCAACACCAAGCTCAGGTGGTGAAGTAACTACTCTATTATCCACAACACGTTCTGGCTGGGGAACGGGCGTCGCTTCAATCACAGGAACTTTCTTAGCTACATTGTCAGACTCACTCTTCTGGTGTCGAGCACTGATCTCATCCACAAGAAACTTTAGCTCGTTTGAAAGACGATAGTAATCGTCGAGACATCGTGAGAGAGCAGCTGGCAGATTTTCTCCGGGTTTTGCATTACGCAAGAGCGCGTAATAACGATCTTTTTGAAGGACCAGCCCCTGTTTAATTTGCTCTAGCCGGCGCTCGCTTGATGGGTCAATATCAGATACGGCCACTCCAGAGGGAAGATTTTCAACCAAATTCCTAAACAGTTGCTGAATAAAATCATCGCGCTCCCGCAACCACGCATCGGCTTCTGCGCAAAAGGCATCTGACTGCTCTGTTTGGTCTCCTGATTCGACGGCAGGTGGCGGCGCCTCGGGGGCGAGGACTTGCGCAGGTGCTGCCACTGCGCTGTCCGGTACGTCTACCGCCTTCTCAGACCCCCATGTCTTCAATACAGCATTCACATATTCAGTAAATTCCTTTTTCAAGTCAGCGATCGTTTTTGCATACTCGAATTGCTGAAGCCTTTCCCAAATTTTCTCATCAGTCAATTTACTATTTTTAAAGCAATCACCCACAAGCATCAAATCAAAATGCACTGTCTCCAATTTACTTTGCAGGTCTGCCAGGTCTATTCTTTGGGAAGGGGTGAATTTATTTCCACTTTGAATACCAGCGTAAATCGGCTGTAATACCAACCCTAATTCGTTATAGGCATTTACCAATGATCGGTACTCTGCAAGTAATTCTTCACTACGCACCGTACTACCAGCTTCAGGTGCCGTACCGGCTACAGCACCTGCCGTTTCAGGAGCCACCGCAGGTGCTGGACTGGCAAGTAGTTCTGCAACTTCGGCAGCAGCCGGATCGCCACCCGACCGTCCCCTTGTGGTAAGTCTTCCTTTTAAGTTTATTAACTTTTCATTTGCCTCTCCAGAGCCAAGCTTATGGCGATGACCATTCATTTTTGGTTTAGGATCCTTTGGGAATCTTGGAGGTGGTTTTTCAGCCATGCATGAGTATAGTTGGCTACAGCATACCACCCATTGCCATCGGGGCAGGCGCCGGGTCTTGTGCATAGCGGGCGCGGATTTCGGCCTCGATCTCTTCGCGTGGGCGGCCGTAGCGAGCGTAGCTCTCTTCGATGTAGGCTGCTACACGGGCTGGATCGGGCGCTTGTGGAGCGTTCGTCGCTATGCTAAATGGCTTGGTCGGCGTACCGCCGGCGAGAATACGCGCGTAGGCCTGACGATTGGGGATATTCATGAGGTCGTTCGCCGTAAACACCGGCTGGAACTGCTGCTCGAGGAATTGCGCATCGTCTTGCCCCACCCGAAAGGCCACAATTGACCCTACGTTACCAAACACCGAGTCTTTAATATTTTCATCCAGCTGCGCAATGAACTGGTGCGCCACGGTGAGGCCAAGTTTGTATTTGCGCGCCTCGGAGAGAATGGCTGAAATAGAATCAGTCGAGACGTTTTGAAATTCGTCCATATGAAGATAAAACGGTGGGAAAGAGCGCGACGGGTCATCGACTCGCGAAAGCGCGGCCATGAGGAACTTGCCTACGAGGATCATACCGATCAGATTGGCGTTGATTTCGCCCAGCCGCCCTTTTGATAGATTGACGAGGAGGATCTTTTTTTCATCCATAATCTGTCGAAAGTTGAAGGCAGATTGTTGTTGGCCGATGATAGGGCGCATGTAGTCGTTGGCGGTAAAGACGTCAAACTTGGAGACGATGTACGGCACAATATTTTCAAGCGACGCTTCCCCACCGGCTTTGGTCGCGATCTCGCGCCAGAACTGCACTACTACCGGATTATTGGCCCGTTCAAGCTTCATTCGGCGGTAGCGAGCATCGGCCATCACACGGGAAATGTCCATCAGCGTATTGCCACTGTCCGGGTCTTCCATCACAAGGAGCGTAGCGTTGCGGAAATACTGCTCAAACATCGGCCCCATGCTTTCGGGGTTGGCGCCATAGAGCTTTTGGAAAATCGAAAACAGCTCGTTCACCACAAACGTTTTCTGCTCGGGCTTTTGGCGGTCATACTCGAGCATATTGAGCCCAACTACGCGGTCCATCCGCGACGGATCGAAATAGATGATGTCGTCCCTGCGTTCTGGCGGAATGACGCCGAGGACGTCTTCGATGTCGGTGCCGTGGGGGTCGATCATGCACACCCCGTCACCGCGCAAAATGTCCTGCACAATCATATTTTTCATGAGCGTGGTCTTGCCGGTACCCGTCTGCCCAATGACGTAGAAGTGCCGGAGGCGATCTTCGGGGGTGATAAAAATCTCCCGCTCTAAGTTACGGTGGCGATTCACCCCGAGGAGGGTGCCGGAGGTCGGCATGTCGGTTGGTGCCGGGGCGGTCGCGGCCTGGACTTGCTTAAATTGCGGCGTAGAAGAGATGCCGTTCGCGGGAAAATGTATGAGTGTCGCAATTTCCGTGAGCGAGAGCGGGAGCACTGCCTTATCCGAAAACTCGCGGAACGAGAAGGTTTTTTGAGCGCGCAAAAGAGCCGCACCATGGTGGCGGGTGGGAATGAGAAGGTTGCTTCCTACCTGTTCAAACTGATTAAAGGTTGCCAGGAGCTCGGTGAGAATATCGTCAGTGCGATGGGTATCCTTAGCGGAGACCGCCACGCGGATATTGGCTTCAATAATCTGACTTTTTACCTTGGCGCGGAAGTGCTCAAGGGCTTCGTTGTCCACCTCTTTAGGCTTTTCCTCCTCTTTTTTCTTGTCACCAGAAAAGAAAAAATCACTGAGGCCCGAGGTAATGGCGCCTATGGTAGTGCTTTTACTAATCGCATCTTTGGGCTTTTCACCTTTTTCTACATCCTTAATAATCCCTTCGTAGGTTTTGCGATACTCACTTTGCGGGTGACGGAAGACAAATTGGATAGCCGCTCCCCCACCCTCACGTTCGATCTTGGAAAAGGCATTAAGGAGCACGGTAAAAGGGTCAGATAAAAACGCCTCGTGGGTGCGCAGTGGGTAGATGGGGTGTTTTTTTAGTGTCAGATCAACCACGGCGTGCGTACCACCGGGCACAAAAATATTGTAGTCGTGCGCACGTACGGTAAGGACCGTGTGCGGGAAAAGGCCCAGCACCTGCTTTTCAAAGAGGGTAGTGAATTGGTTCGGAATGGCAGCAAAGAACACGATGTCATCACTGCCGTCGGCCACGGCAATCTCGAGTGTGAAGTGGTGGTGCTTACCAGCGGCGCCGATGGTGCGCAGGCCCGCAAAGAGCTGCTCCATCATGCCAACCAGTTCTGCCAGCTGATATTCCTTATCGTGAGCACCGCGCAGCTCGGGGAGTGCTACTTCATAGAGCGTCATATGGAGAAGGTGCCACTGCTCGCTCCCCTCTTTCACATCCTCCACCTCCACCCCAGTGCGAATTTTTTCCACCAGGCGACGATGCACTTCATCAACCAAATACGCGTCGTCGAGTTTTTCCAGTACCGAAAAGGCGTTGCGTACACCCTTCTCAAACGCGAGATCGACCAGCTCGTCGGCCTTGTCAGTGGCCGCTTTCACACTCTCTACCGCACTTGCGAGATCTGACCCCTCAAGGCGGTGACTTTTATCAAGTATTATTTTGGGGGTAAATTGCGAATATTCGCGAAGCTCTTCTCGCCCCACCACCGCAGCATCGGCAGCGTCCACCTCAGGCGAGCGAAGCGAAAGCTCACGCTCACGCTCAGCGATGCGCGAGCGCAAATATTGTATTTCTTCTTCAGCACTGGAAAACTGCCGCGGCGCGGATTCAGCCATGCCTTAATACTACCGCGCCGCTCGCTCCCGCCAGCAGCGCTGTCCCCCACCAGGATCGTGTCTGTATAAAAGATTACAATGAGACGACTAGCGCCGAGAAAAAACGCCGCAGACGCGAAGCGGGCGAGCCGACGCTTGAGGCATACTGGATGGTACGGTGAAAGTGGCGGCGATGGCCGCGACAAAGTCTGCGGCGATTTTAACCGGCGCGACTAGCGTTTGGCGAGAATCGCGCGCTTATAGGTATCAAGATGCTCTAGCGCCACACCCGTCCCCTTCACTACACAAAACAGCGCCTGGTCAGCCACCTGCGCCTTCACTCCCGTGCGTCGACGGATGAGCTCGGTAAAGTTACGCAGCTGTGAAGTGCCGCCAGTCATAATAATGCCACCATCAATGATGTCGGCAGCGAGCTCGGGCGGCGTTTCCAAAAATACGTCTTTGATTGCCTTGATCATTTCTCGCAATTCCTTCCCAATCGCTCGCACGACTTCATTCGTGCGCATTTCGGTGGTACGCGGCAGCCCCGAAATCACGTCTCGCCCTTTTACGTCCATGGTGAGCTCTTCCTCCAGCGGCAGCGCCGAACCGATGGTGATTTTGATTTCTTCCGCAGTCTTTTCACCAATGGCGAGATTCCGCGTCTTTTTTACGTAATCAATAATCGCTGCGTCCACCCGGTTTCCCGCACACTTCACTGAGTTGGACGCCACAATACCACCAAGCGAAATCACCGCCACGTCGGTCGTGCCACCTCCCATATCCACGATCATGTGCCCCTGTGGCTCATAGATCGGTACCCCCGCACCAATAGCGGCCAAAATGGGTTCCTTTACCACGTAAGCGTTGCGCGCACCGGCCTTGAGTGTTGCCTCGACTACGGCGCGGCGCTCAGTTGAAGTCACCCCCGCTGGCACCGACACCATTACGTCCGGACGAAACAGCGAAAAGCGGCCTACCACCCTGCCTAAAAAGTAGCGGAGCATCGCCTCGGTCACCCGGTAGTCGGCGATCACACCATCTTTCATCGGGCGATAGGCGCGCAGAGTGTCGGGGGTGCGACCAATCATGCGCTTAGCTTCCGCTCCGACAGCCAATACTTGATTGTCATCAGAAACCACCACCACTGATGGCTCATTAAGCACGATCCCTTGCCCAGGTACGTAGACTAGGACACTGGTGGTACCAAGATCGATACCAATTTTAGGCGTAAAGCGAGACCACATGAGAGTCACCATTGTACCCTTTTTTACCCACCGTGCGAGACTGTACCTTCATAGCGTCTATGCTATAGTATTTCTCGTATGCAAAATATTGGTTCCAACATCGCCGACCTGCGCGAAGCAGCGGGCATTACCCAAACTGAGCTGGCTAAAAAGCTCCGTACCACCCAAAGCGCGATCGCGCGGATGGAAAGTGGCAAGCAAAACGTCTCGGCCGATATGCTGCGGCGCATTGGCCAAGCGCTCGGGAAAAACCTCGTCACACTCTCACCCGGGACGGTCAACGTCGCTATCGAAGGGGGCAAGAAGCTCAAGGGGAGTATTGAAACCAACACCTCCAAAAATGGAGCCGTGGGGCTTTTATGCGCTTCGCTTCTCAATCGCGGTACCACTACCCTGCGGCGTATGCCGCGGATCGAAGAAGTACACCGTCTCATCGAGGTACTCACCTCCATCGGCGTAAAGGTGGAATGGCAAGGAAGCGACATCGTGATTACCCCACCGAAGGTATTTAAATTAAAGAACATCGATATTGAAGCGGCGCGTAAGACACGTAGTATCGTGATGTTCATCGGGCCACTGATTCACGAAATGGCTTCCTTTAGCTTGCCCCAGTCCGGTGGCTGCAAACTTGGCAGTCGCACCGTAATGCCGCATTTTTACGCTCTCGAACATTTTGGTGTCGACATAACCACTACTGACAAGTCTTTTGTCATAAGCCGTGATGATACGGCTTCAGCAGCGCGGCGCGGGAAGACGGTCACACGAGGCGTACTGACTGCTACGACGAGTGTGATCGACGGGACCCGCAACAAAGCTGATGGGGCCTTAGCGCACGGCGAAGAGCGCGAGATTGTGCTCTATGAGTCCGGCGACACCGTTACCGAAAACGCACTCATGGCCGCCGCCCGCACCCCCGGCGTTACCGTCATCAAATACGCGAGCGCCAACTACATGGTGCAGGAAGTTTGTGCCTTCCTCCAAAAGTGCGGCGTCACTATTGAAGGGGTAGGTACTACTACTCTTACGGTGACCGGACGGGAGACCATTAACGAAGCGATTGAATACACCCTCTCGGAAGACCCTACTGACAGTATGTTCTTTATCGCTGCAGCGATTGTCACCAACTCATCTATCACTATCACTCGTTGCCCGATTGACTTTCTCGAGCTGGAGTTACTGGTTCTTGAAAAAATGGGTCTCCAGTATACAAAGAGCAAACCGTATCCTTCCTACAACGGTGTGACTAAACTGGTTGATCTAAAAATCAAAGCCAGCAAGCTCACTGCCCCTTTGGAAAAAATTCACCCTCGCCCCTACCCTGGTCTCAATGCTGACAACCTTCCCTTCTTTGCCGTGATTGCGACACAAGCGACAGGCCAAACGCTCATTCACGACTGGATGTATGAGAAACGGGCTATCTACTTTACCGAGCTCGACAAGCTCGGTGCAGATACCGTACTGGCTGATCCGCACCGTATCTACATCACAGGACCTACGCCACTGCGTGCTGCCGAGCTCATCTGCCCGCCCGCCCTCCGTCCCGCCACCATCCTCCTTATTGCCATGCTAGGCGCCACGGGCCGCTCGGTCCTCCGCAACATCTACTCGATCAACCGTGGCTATGAAAACCTGGTCGCGCGCCTCGCTGGCCTCGGCGCTAGCATCGCCTACCTTGATGAATTTTAGATATGAAATACTTCTTAGTCGGTCTAACTATCACCCTCGGCGCAGTCATATGGTACGAATATAAATTTACTAGCGGCACTGCCAAAAGCAGCCCCTCTAACCAGAATTCCTCCATGATCGATATAAATACACCCCCCGACTTTGTCGATTATCCAGTTGTTGTGAATAGCTCCACTACAGCCACCTATCCCTCCATCGACCTTTCTAGTCATCCCTTAGGGAGAAAGTATGCTAGTGCTATCAGCGCAGCGAACGCCACGCCGCCTGACTTTGCTGGAAAGTATAGTCTTGTAACCTGGGGGTGTGGCACGATGTGCCAAACCGGTGCGATTATTGATCGTGAACGGGGGGGAGATCGTTGCTGAGCTGCCTACTTCCGATATCGGTTATGCTTACGACATATCTAGCACACTACTCATAGCAAATCCGTCTTGGTTAAGTGGCACGACACCCCAGATGTACCCGAAGGACGAAGAGCTTCCTTCTTGGTTCACTTCACGCTACTACCACTGGAATGGCATCGCTTTTGAACTCGTTACTGAAACTACACCACAACGTTAGTGACTTAAATTATGACAACCACCAAGGTGACACCTTGATACTGAATTGTGAAATATCTAGCGGTAAAAACATTTTGGTTATTTGCTCGACCACTGCAAATCGCTTACTGGTTTGTGGTACGGCCTGAAACTCGTGGGGTAAAATGTTTTATAACGCACAGCGACGGCACTATTCTTTTGGTGCGCCTTAATTACGGGCAGCGTCATTGGACACTTCCCGGCGGCGGTGTTGACCAGGATGAATCGCTGGCCGCAGCCGCTGCGCGCGAGCTATGGGAAGAAGCGGGCATAGCTGTACCCACCCTCACCGAGATATTTACCTACCAAAACCGCACCAATTACAAGCACAACACCGTCACCGTATTTTCCGGCACGACAGATTCAAAAGACGTTACTATCGACCCGATTGAAATTGCCCAGAGTGGCTGGTTCCCCACCGATGACCTACCAAGCCCACTCGCGCCGTCAGTCAGACAAATATTAGCCGCCACGCCATAAACTGCGTACGGAACGACGCAATCCAGGCATCAGCAACGCTAAACAGACTGACTATTGACGGCATACTAATACGTATTATAATACGTATTATGAAAACTGCCACAAAAAAGAAGGTGACTATAATGATCGATAAAAACGTCTACGACGGTTTACGTGAGCGCGTCGGTGCGCGTGGCATTGGTGCATTCCTGAGTCAACTAGCTCGTCCCTATGTCTCAACAGACGACCTTGAAGCAGGCTATAAGGCGCTAGCGGCAGACGAAGCTCGCGAACGCGAAGCCCAAGAATGGATAGAGGCGGGGGACGAAGCGCCTACGGGTGAAAATGTATGGCGATTTTAAAACCGACTCGAGGAGAAGTGTGGTGGGTTGACTTTGATCCAATCCGCGGCAGTGAAATAGCAAAAATCCGCCCAGCCATAGTAATCAGCAATAACCTGTCAAATAAATTCACCGAGCGTCTACAGGTTGTTCCACTCACCTCACAAACTGATCACTTATACCCCTGCGAATGTGTAGTCATAGTACAGAAACGTCCGAGTAAGGCGGCAGCTGATCAAATTCGCACCGTGAGCATTAAGCGACTAGGTAAACGTATTGGTGTCCTTTCACTAAACGACCTGCAAGCAGTCGAAAATGTTATCCGTTTACAACTGGGGTTGTAGGAAAAACCTCATCTACAGCTGTACCTAAAAATAGAAAACCGCCCGACCCCTTGTGAGAGAGCCGGGTTGGGCATTCTCGGGGTCGAGCGTTAATGCCGACCTCAAAATGGTCGACACCAGGCCTCAATTGCCGGCTTTGGTCTCGCGTCGTAGTTGTCACGGCGCTGCGGGCCGTTACAGAAGACCCTTCGCTGTGAGGGAGGGACGCATTCACTGATCTCTGCCGACCCTTGGTGAACTATATACAGCCCACCTTGAGAAACACACCGCCTTGAATGACGCGTGTCTGCAACGAAGAGGATTGACAACGCCAGCATGACGAACACCAATGTCATCTTCAGTATTTTCACGGAAAGCTCCTTTTTGATTTGAATCCCCTCCCGTCACCTTTGAAGTAGGACAGCTAAGATAGTTGTCTATGAACACGTACAAGCATGTAAGTTTTGAGGAGCGCTTTATGATTGAGAAGTTATGGCAAGGAAAGAGAGCGATTC
>JALHRC010000007.1:13964-53409 GCA_022841645.1 Minisyncoccota bacterium | reverse complement strand
CGACCCTGGCGGTTCAAACAGTCTCCCAGACTGTTTGCTTCCGCCTTTCTCGTCCCCGATCTCGTAGCGATAAGCATAGAAAAAGGCACCCGTGATGGTGCTTTTTTCTATGCTCGCTGCCCGGCAGGGACTCGAACCCCAATACTCAGGACCAAAACCTGATGTCCTACCGTTAGACGACCGGGCAAGTGGCATCATTTATACCACATATCCATCCAGAAATCTTCCTTGAGAGATTGGTCGATCGACGTACGACTACTCGCACCGTACCATAGTACTTTTCACCAATTTTAATCCGCCCCGGCTCGGGATTATGGCGTTTGTAATACACTCCACCAAATAGGAGCCGTGGCTCCTTAAGTGTTTTTCGCCAATAGCGCTCTACATCAGGTACACGGTGTCGGTGGTTTTGGTGAATATACAGGGTCAAAGTAATATCCGACCAAGGTGCTTTAATAACTTCACGCAGAAACCTAAGGAATACTCGAAGCATTGCTGTATCAGTATTATTAAATATAAGTCCCGTACTTACGGTACGCTCACCCTGTTTTGACCCCTCTGCCCAATAAAGCGCCGTACCAACAAGAAGAAGTTCGTGTGCGGTGAGAGCACCGATTTCCGCTTAGCGCTTTTATTATCTGTGAGGTGGAGGCAAGGCGTTGCGTTTTACGCGCCAGGGCACCACGCCGCTGCGCATCTTGGCTCTTTAGAGTTATATGCCGCTTTTGGGCAGTGCTCAGGCCCACTTCGCGTAGCCACAGCGATAGTGTCGACTTTGCTACTGGTACCACAGCCAGGATTTCACTATAGGTTTTTCCTCGCCGTCGCAGTGCTACCGCTGTGTTCTTTAACGAAACTGGTGATTTTACTGAACATACAATACCACTGGCATAAGTGGTATTGTATGTTCGATATACACATTTAGAAGCGCCCCTTATCACGCCCAGCTACCTTTTGAATACTGCGCTCTAAGGCAGCATCGAGGCTGATGCCATGACTATTGGCAAAGCAGGCGAGGGTGTAGAGGATGTCACCGATCTCGTCTTCGAAGTCTTGGACCGATTCGCCCTCCTTCTTTTTCTTTGGACCATACTCGTGATTCACCAGTCGGGCAAACTCACCAGTTTCTTCCATGAGGCGCGCCAATATTTCGTGTGGCTTCCAATACGACCAGCCCTGCTCCTTCATCCAGACATCGATGAGTTGCTGTTCTTTGTTCATATTTAATCAAATTGCAAGATGTAAAAACCATGCTCCTTCATATCCTGAAGTTGGTTTAGTTCATCAATCCGAAACTTACGTGCGTAGGTAATAGTTTTCTCAATCACTCGACCAGTAGATTTACGAGTAGCTGGATCGACACTGTCCCATTCTTCAAGTACCAGAACATCACCGTCCTCAGCTTCAAAGTCAGCTAGACGAAATTCGTACTTCTTCTTGCCTAAAGAAATGAGATCAAAATACTCAGGCAAGATCTTTTTGACGATACGGCGAGACATAATAGGTTACTTCCCTTCCTCGTAGGCGGCTTTTACAAATGCCGTAAAGAGTGGATGAGGGCGCAAGGGGCGGGCGAGAAATTCGGGATGAAATTGTGTGCCCACAAAAAACGGGTGGGTCTCACGCGAGAGCTCCATGATTTCCATCAGGCGACCGTCGGGCGAGGTGCCAGAAAATACTACCCCCCGATCCCTCAGCGCCGGTACATAATCATTGTTGATCTCGTAGCGGTGGCGATGACGTTCAATAATCTCGGCCGACTTATACGCACTGCGGGCGAGCGAGCCAGCCGCCAGCACGGCCGGGTATTCACCAAGACGCATGGTGCCGCCGAGGTCACTGTGCGCAATTTTTTCGCGTTGCTCGTCCATGATATGCACGACCAAATCTTTGGCCTTTGGATCAATCTCCTCAGTACTCGCCTGCTTAAGACCGAGAACGTTTTTTGCAAACTCAAGGACCGCAAGCTGCATACCGTAGCAAATACCGAAGTACGGGATCTTCTTGGTGCGCGCGTATTCAATAACGTTAAGCTTCCCCGGGATGCCGGTTGCACCGAACCCACCCGGCACAAGGATGCCATCGTAAGCATCTAGTTCTTTGCAGCGCTTTTTGTCGGTGAAGTCTACACTTGAGCGGTACACAATGGTGGGCTTGAGTCCAAGGGCGTAGGCTGAATATTTAATCGATTCAATTACCGAAAGGTACACGTCAGAGAGGACAAAATCTCCGGTCGTAAAATACTTTCCCACCACGGCGATCGTCACTTCCTGCTTGCTATTCACCTTCGCAGCCTTTTGCTTTGCCACAAAACGTTTCCAGGCACCGAGATCGGCCTGGCCCTTTGCTGGCAGACCCAAGAGTTCGCACAGCCGCTGTGAAAGATTGTCTTTTTCAAAATTTATTGGGATGTCGTAGATGCTTTCCACGTCCGGCGCGCTAATGACATTTTCCTGGCGGACATTGCAAAAGGTGGCAATCTTGGCCTTACGCTTATCGTCGACCGGCACCGAACTACGCGCGATGATCATGTCGGCAAACACCCCAGCGCTATTGAGGGTACGGGCGGCTGTCTGGGTGGGCTTGGTTTTCATCTCCCCAATCGAGCCCGGGACCGGGAGGTAGCTCACCATCACCGTCACCACGTCCGCTGGCGCCTCTTGCTTCATCATGCGAATCGCTTCGAGGAACAAAATATTTTGATATTCACCGACCGTCCCCCCCACTTCGATAAGTGCAACATCAGCTATAGCGTCTTGTGCAGCTGTTTTGATTCGTCTAATAACCTCGAGCGGAATATCAGGCACTACCTCAACATTCTTGCCACCGTATTCAAGATTACGTTCTTTTTTGATGACCGAAAGATACACGCTACCGGTCGTCATATAATTTTTGGCCGGCAAATCAAGATTGAGAAAACGTTCGTAGTTACCCATGTCTTGGTCGGTCTCGAGGCCTTCACGCAAAACAAACACCTCACCGTGTTCGGTAGGGTTCATGGTGCCGGCGTCGACATTGATGTACGGGTCGATTTTAAGTGCCGTGACCCTCAGTCCCCGCGCCTGCAGTACACACGCAATTGAAGAGGCCGTCACCCCTTTGCCTACGCCACTCATCACTCCCCCGACGACAAAAATATACTTGGGGGTCGGGGCGGCGACCGAAGGAGTGCGGCGAGCGGAAGTGGTACGAGACGGTCGGGGAGTTTTTTTCATGCCGTGGTCTTAGATGCGTAAATAACGCGCAACCGCGAGGGTGGATGAGATAAACCCAATCGCCACACCCACACCAATAATGGTGGTAAAGAAGTAGGTGAAGTTATCAATGAAATACGAGAAAAGGTTGAGTTCGAAGTACAGTTCAGTACGGGGCCCTAACCACACCAAGATCGGATAGAGAACGAGTAGTGCGAGCACCCCAGCTACCACCCCGTACATAATGCCTTGAAGCATAAAGGGACCACGAATAAAGGTGTTCGATGCGCCAACGAGGCGCATGATGCCGATTTCTTCGCGGGCGGTGTAAATAGCGAGGCGAATAGTATTGAAGGAGATGAGTACGGCTGCCACGAGCAGAACTACCATCGTGATGAAGCTCGCCCGCTCCACCGCCGCAATGATTGAAGTGAGAGTATCGATTGACTCCTTATTCCGGGCGTAGTTAATATCGTCAATCACCGACGCACCGGCCGATGTACGCTCACGCTCTTCTTCGAGAAACCGGGCGATTGACTCGTACTGTGATGTTTCTTTAGCTTGAATAGCGATGGTCGCGCCGAGAGGATTTTCTCCCAACTCTGAAAGAGCCTGCATAGCAATTTCATTGTTGCGGTAGCGCTCGCGGTAGCGCTCAAGGGCTTCTTCACGCGAAAGATAGGTCACGTGCGCCACATCAGGTAACGCTGCAACCGCCTTACGCAAAGCATCAATTTCTTCTTGCGGTGCCGTCGGCTCGAAGTACACATTGATGTCAACTTTTTCTTGGAGCTTAATGAGTGACGAAGTGAGGAGCTGTTCGATAAACATCGTCGCCCCGATCACGAACAGGGCGACGGTCATAACAAAAATAGACGCCAGGCTCACGTAGGCATTGCGCCAAAACCCAACAAATCCCGCCCGCACTACTCGCCGTATCGCCGTGACCATACCGTATGACTATAGCACGTACTTTCCGCTCTCATCGTCGCGTACTACACGCCCTTCGTCCATGGTAATAACGCGCCGACCAAGCTCGTCGATGACTCCCTTATTGTGGGTGGTCATAATAACCGTGGTACCCAGGTCGTTGATTTTTTTAAGAATCTGCACTACTTCATAGGTAGCAATCGGGTCAAGATTGCCGGTAGGCTCATCAGCGACAATAATATCCGGCTGATTCACGATCGCGCGCGCAATTGCCACCCGTTGCTTCTCTCCGCCTGAAAGTTCATTAGGAAAATTCCATGCTTTGTCGTCGAGGTCAACCAGTGCGAGTGCTTGCGGCACATTTTCTGCAATCTCATCGTCAGAGCGCCCATTGGCCTCCATGGCGAAGGCGATATTTTCGTAGGCGGTTTTGTTGGGAAGCAACTTAAAGTCTTGAAAGACCGTCCCAATTTTGCGGCGATATTGTGGCAGCCGCGAGCGCGGAATTTTGTGCACATCAAGCGACTCAAAATAGACCCGGCCGTCGGTGGGACGGTCCTCGGCAATAATCATTTTAAGGAGTGTGGTCTTGCCAGCGCCGGAGTGACCGACAATGGAAACAAACTCACGCGGCGCCACTTGAAACGTGACTTCATGGAGCGCAGCCGACCGTCCGTCGCTGTACACCTTTGACACGTTATCAAAGTAAATCATGCGTGCATAAGTATACCACGCTAAGAAACGGTCGTGCCAGCGGCGTCAAGAAAAACCTGAATGTCGCCCCCCAGAACTCGGTCTACATCGCGTACTTCAGTGTTGGTACGATGATCTTTTACCATTTGGTACGGGTGGAGCACATACGACCTAATCTGGCTTCCCCACTCAATTTTAAGCGTTTTTTCTACTGACAGACCTTGCAGTTCACGGGCACGCTGCGCTTCTTCAAAGGCGAACACTTTGCCTGAAAGGAGGGCGAGGGCGCGCTCACGATTATGCTGTTGGCTGCGTTCACTTGAAACATGAACAGAAATGCCAGTAGGCTTGTGGGTGATGCGTACCGCCGTCTCGCGTTTATTGACGTTTTGTCCACCGGCACCACCTGAGCGCGCAAAAGAAATATCAAGCTCATCTTCCGGGAGAGGGCGCACTGCCGATTCTTCCACGTACGGCGAAACTTCTACCAGTACAAACGACGTCTGTCGTTTGTCGTTGGCGTTAAAAGGTGAAATGCGTACGAGGCGATGCACGCCGGACTCGCTGCGCAGTGTGCCGTACGCTCCCTTTCCTGAAACTTGAAAGGTGAGGTTGCGATAACCACCGTGATCGTTTTCATTGCTGTCCAGGGTAAGGATAGACCAGCTGCGGCCGTCAACATACCGCTGGTACATTTCGTACAACATCCGCGCAAAGTCTTCAGCGTCGTCACCGCCCGCCCCTGCGACGATGGTAAACACTGCGTCACTGCGATCAAACTTCCCTTTCCCGGAGGCAACGTCTTTGAGTTCACCCAGTTCTTTAATCATGGCCTGCGCTGCCCGTGGATCATTCCAAAACGTCGGCTGCTGCATCGCGGCTTCGATTTCGGCAATCCGTGCTGCTAGATCTATGGGAGCAAAAGGGGCCGACATAGTGTGTGGTGAGTATAGCAAAAAGAAAGCCGTGGCGCCCCTTGCGGGGCGCCACGGCTTTCAACATCAATGCAAAGGCTTAGAGCTTACGTGCTTCCATAAAACCGCGCGTCGCTAGGTAGCCCGCGAGCAGCACGGCCACGCCGCTCGCCCACAGCGGGATCGGATACCCAGCGATTACTGCCTCGAGCTCAAATACAATCCGACCAAGATGCGCAATCGCGATAACCGTGAAAGCAATCGCCGAGGCAGTGAAATACCACTTATTATTGTTCATATAAAATTAGTATAGCAGACCACTGCTCCCAGAAAGACGCAGCAATGCACCGCTGCCATTGACTCCATAATAAAAACCCCTTACCGGGGTTTTTATTATGGAGCCAATGTTCGGGATTGAACCGAAGACCTCGTCCTTACCATGGACGCGCTCTACCAACTGAGCTACATTGGCAATCAAAAATCTTGTTGTATTTATACAACGGCGAGACTATAGCATAATTAGCTATTTTTCTCCATATTGTCGAATAATTTGCTCAAGTCGAGCAACATGATGTTCAATATCTCGAAGCATTTTTACCCATTCATCCGCGTAGACTTCTGGATGCTCACGCGACTTTGCCTCCCGTATCGTTTCTGCTATTTCCTGTTGAATAGTTTTACCAGTAATTGAGCGATAGCTATCTAAAAGGAGACCTGCTAGACGAACTGCCTCAGTAGATTCTCCCTGATCAAGTAGCAACTCAATTGCATCCAAACGCAGGTTGCCACTTTCACCTCGTTTAGGAATTAAATTTTCATTATTCATGAGCCACCGCGCAGAATCGAACTGCGGACCTTGTCGTTACGAGTGACATGCTCTACCAACTGAGCTACGGTGGCGATCAGTGTGTCATGCTAGTACACAATAACTAATTTATCAATGATACCAATTTTCAACGCAAGAGTGTTGAAAAGAGGAAGTTACCAGCGACCCATAAAAGCTGTGCTGGGTCATGGAAGGTGGCAGCAAATTCTTCTGGCACACGCGGGTCACTTCGTGCCTCGTCGCGGACGACTGAGGGCGGTAGCGATAGCTCTTTTAGCACAAAACGTCCCATGGCATCTTGCACCGGGTGTGGCTCTACTTCACGAGCCGCGGCAGAAAGTTCTGCACCACCAAGCCAATAACCGTCGCACGTCTCGCAATGGTCAAGGCCAATGGTAGTCCCAGCAAAGTAGTGCTTTTGCATCATTACACCGTCTCGTGGACAGGCCACTATGTCTTCTTGCCAGAAATCTTTCGGTGTTGTTTTTCCGTCTCCGATTGGGAGGCTGTCACGAATATCAGTTCCCCCATGAAGGGCCGGTGCACTAAAGTGCAGCGTGAGCTTCTCAAACTCTCCACCGTCCACCCACACTCCGTGACACAATTCGCACACATCGAGCGTCACCGATTTATGGGTATGGGTGGTGAGTGCAGCATTGTCGTGTGGGCAGCGCATGATAATTATTATAGCTCCTTTCCCCGCCGTCGCTCTTCCTCTGCCACCCATTCCTCATCCCGACCAAAGTGGTGCGCCACCTCGTGCCAGACCGTGTTGGCCACACAGATGGCGATATCGTGCGGGTCACTGTAGGCAGCTAAGATGGGTTCTTTGAAAACGGTAATGACGTCAGGGAGAAGGGGTGCATCGATTCCCCGCTCGGTTTGTGGCACTCCCTCATACAGACCAAACAGTACCTCATCGGGCGCTATACCCATATCTTCTCGCTGTTCTCGTGACGGATAGTCTTTCACCACAATGGCCACATTCTTGAGGCGCTCGTGGACCCGCTCTCCAAGTGCCGCGACCCCCATATCAACCAGCTTCATGAATGCCTCGTCGGTCATGTGAGTGCTTACGGTAAGCGGACTACTTCACCACCTTGCTTCTCCATGACCGCATACACTACTACTGCTACGGCTGCACCCGCGCCGTTGAATATGAGATCGAGCATCGCATTGTGATAGCCCCCTACCCCATGCCGCTCCAGATTGACGGCAATCAAAAATTCCATAATTTCGTTAAGGCTAGAGACACCAAGAGAAATAAGTGCAGCCGAGAGCGCCACCAAAAACGTACTGCCGACTACCGCAAGTGGTACACGCAGCGCGTGGTAACTCATGAGCGCAACGAGGCCGTAAAGATAGAAATGGACCACCTGATCGTACTTCAGAATGAAGAAATCGCCCCCGCCATCGAAGAAGGGATAAATGCGGTAGGTAAACAATACCCCGTCGCGCGTTTCTACGAGGCCGCCGAGCACATGCATCAGGCCCCATACGGAAAGGAGCCACAGCATCCACACCGGGAAGCGGGTGTGACGAAGGGTGGCGAACACGCCCGCAAAAATAGCGACGATGACGCCCACGTAAATAACAAACTCCAGATTAAAGTCACGAGCAAAGTAGAGTCCGCCTACGAATAGGTAAAGAGCGGAGAACGCGATGACGTACCAGTGGTGGGTGGTGAGCATACTATTTAACGTGGCCAGTGTTCTTTTATTTTTTCTAAAATTGCGTCCATCACCTGCGCCGACACGGGCTTTTCCGGCGCCGGCGCATAATGCTTACCGACACGCTCATCGACAAAAGTTTCGCCTTCACATTCGCGTACCGGGTTCTTTTCATACCGAGGCACTAAGTGCCAGTGGATGAAATGTTCAGTATTTGCAAGATGAGAGTAATTGATCCTGTCAGCAGAAAAAGCTGCTTCCATGGACTGCTTGTATTTGGGTAAAATATCCAGCCACAGTTCGTTTCGCTCCGCATCACTGAGAGTAAGGACATCGTCGTCAATTCGTGATTTTAAATAGACAATCGAACGTCCCAGGTACGACTGGTTGTCACGGTGCAAAATAAGTGTCCAATGTGTTCCATCATAAATAACGTGTGTGCTATCACGAAAAGGAATGTCCAAGATGTCCATACTTCTAGTATATAACAGTCAGTTTGGCACACTGGTACAAACATTCTCGTCCCACACCGATACTTTCGCTCGCACAAAAAATTCCCCATTACGGGGATATTTTTCGTGCGCGAGCGAAGGGACTCGGTCACTCTCATGGGTTTTACTTCGACTTCGTCTCATAAAACCTCATTCGATCGACCCCGGCTAGTCGGCCCAGAGGGACCCCCGACTTCGCCCTTCGAGCCCCTTCACACCGTCGCAAAACACAATCGGCCGGCACTAACGTGCCGGCCTCATTGTCTTGCGCGAGCGAAGGGACTCGAACCTTACAGGTTCAGTACCCCAATTGGCTGGATTGGTTCGCTACGCTCCCAATCCAGCTCAATCGGGCTTCGAGTCCCACGTGTTGGTGTCCCACACCAACACTTTCGCCCGCACACAAAAACCGCCTTTTGGCGGTTTTTGCCTGCGCGAGCGAAGGGACTCGAACCCTCGGCCTCTTCCGTGCATGTAATCCGCTATTTTCATAACGGCATGGACTATATCTTCACCGTGAGCATATGTGCTTGTAGGTGTTCCGGTATCTAGTCTCTACGGCGCCCCCACACTATGTGTTTGTGTGTATGGGGTTCCCTCGGTATTCGCATATCTCATTACAAGACTTAGCCTTCACCGATATCCCGGAAAGTTTCAATCTGCCATTTCGACAGAAAGCTGCATTGCTACAGGGAAGCGCTCTAACCAGCTGAGCTACGCCCGCACTTTCTTCCTCATTTTTACAAACTTCTCAAAAACTACTTTTTTGCGCTTCAAAAAAAGTTTGTGCCCCGTAGTATACATGATTTCATAAATTTTCAAAGCAGCTTCATGACTGCTGCTTTGATCTCTAAAACGCCACCTCTGAGCTGTGCCGGGGGTGAGATTCGAACTCACGACCTTGGGCTTATGAGTCCCACGCTACTAACCAACTGAGCTACCCCGGCAATACCTTACACGCATCGATAAGACCTAAAATCATATATTTCAGGTCAGTTCCCCTTCGTACGCGCAAAGCCACAATACCATAATACGAATCGTGGTTTTCGTAAACCTTTTTTCGTGCTGTCTTAAAATAGGTGACCCGGTTGAATTGCTGCCTTGGTATGGCCAAAGTACGAGACCAAAAATTAACAATTGCTATTTCCCGTTCCTTATGGAGAGAAGAAATCGATACGTAAACCCGAAAGTCACATCGATTGACCCCCAGATTTTCAAACCAATCACGAGCAAAAAGCACTATGTCCGGGTCTGAATTTACTATCGCCGTTGCAGATTGACGGCTCTTTGTCCCTTCACCCCAGTAGAGACCAATCCCCAAAAGAAACCGGTCACGGGCGGAAAGTCCTCCCAAACGCCTCTGTGCTATCACTGCCTGATTAGCCACATTCTGCAGCCTCATCTGCTTATTTTTGAGAGCGCCAATCATGCGACCTTTGTGTCCAGCCGCAATCTGCTTTTTAAACAACTTCTCTTTCTGGGCTCTGGTAAGCAAAATATCCTGACACCATATGCTAACTGTTGCCGGAGAGACCCCGACCTGAGTGGCAATATCTTTAATACTTACGCCCTGTCGCCTCATCTTCACAGCTCTCCCCTTTTCCTGTGTTTTAGCCATATGTTTATTCTACCATATAGCCGTGGTTCACTTAGACACAGCGCCATATCTTCTACATTCAACTCTCGTTATCTACCAATGTACTGAATTAACTCTAGAGTTGATTCAGTATCTACTGCTCAAGGCTTAGATTCGACTCCCCTCACCCACGAGTGACCGGGCGGCCAAAATACGTTCAGCCTTCCCAATGTCTTCAGGGTAGCCAATCGGGATCCACAGAGACTGCTCCACCACCGCTATCGGGTGATCCTTGGCATATTCCTTGATCACATCAGTATGATAAAACTCTCCTTTCGTCTCAATGGCAAGATCGTACGAAAAGATATGCTGATCGAGCACAAAAACACCAGTGGACGCCAGGTTCGATGGTGGGTGTGACGGTTTTTCAACAAATTCCGCGAGAGTACCGTCAGGGTTACGCACTACAATACCAAAGCGTTCGGGAGTATCGGTGGTAAGAGTGAGCATTGAGCGTGTATACGAGCAGGCACGGGCAATATCTGCCCGGCCGTGGAGGTCGTCAGCAAACATGTAGAGAAAACGACCCTTGATAAGATCCTTGCACAACCACAAAGCGTGCCCGGTACCTCGTTGTTCCTCTTGCACCACGTACGTGACCTTCCGTCCGTAGTACGTCTCGCCGCAGTGAGTGCGTATCTGTTCGCTTAAATATCCAATCACCAAAATAATTTCCTCAACCGCACTCGGGAGCGCTTCAACCACGTGATCTAAAAGAGCCTTCCCCGCTACTTTTACGAGCGGCTTCGGGGTGGTTTCCGTCAGTGGCCGCAGCCGAGTACCCTTCCCCGCTGCCAAAATAACGCATTGCATATGTTGCTACTGTAGCAGATTGCCTAAAAGGAAAGCTACTAGAAATCTACATGTTTTTACTAGCCGTCGTAGTTAAACCACAAAAAGACCTGACTGGTGTCAGGTCTTTTTGTGTATGTTGTTGCGGGGCCCGGAATCGAACCGGGGTCTGGAGGTTATGAGCCTCCCGAGGTACCGCTCCTCTACCCCGCTATATTCATTTTTACTCTCACATCACTTTTTAGCGATCTCAGGGGAGGTTATGAGACAGAATAATTCTTCCGCTCGATACCGCTCCTCTACCCCCCTAAAATTACTTCGCAGCTGCAAACGAGTGCTATGAGGGTACACCACAAATGACGACGGCGCAAGGGTGTGAGCGCACTCGTCGTGCGCTCACACCCTTTCTTTCGCCGTAATAAAACCCTCTACCCCACACCCAAATCTGCAAAGACCCGACGATATTGTTTGATAGTATCTTCCGCGAGGCGCTTCGTGAGGACGAAGTCAGCCCCACCGTGCGCTACTTGGTTGCGCACTTTATGTGCCTGCCACGCATCATCGAGGCTGGGTAGTTGAGTTGGCGTGAGACTGCGCAGACGCTCGCCAAGCGAAGCACCGCCATACCCCGCACGCTTGAGGGAATCGTCGAGAATAATGTCAGCCTCAATAATGGCGAGTTTCCAGTCGTTTGGATTATCACTCGAAATATGATTCATCACGTCAGCCAAGCGGTCGTTCTTCGGTCCGGTCCGGTACTGTTCATCATACAATTCTTCAGCCTTGGCGATCATTTCGTCCTGCAGTTCTTCAAGCTGCCCCGTGCGCACTTTGGCGTAGACGTAGAGACCGAGACAGATAGCTGAAAAGAGGTAGGCGAGAATGGCATAGACCGACCAAAGAGAAGCCAAGGTACTGACAATGCCACCCACGCCACCTGAGAGCGGGCCGTCGCCAAACAGCCAGCCCAAAAAAGGTGTCACGGCGTCGTAACCGACAAGTTCGAGTTGTCCGCTTGTGGTCGTCGCAGTTACTGTTGGGGTGGGGTCCATGATGTGGACGCCGAGCGCTCATCGTAGAGAACGCGGCCGATGGCGAGGAGACGCGCATCAGACCCGATCGGCGCACTATATTGTACCCCAACCGGCAGAGTATCACTCTCTCGTTGTACGGTTCCCATGGGGAACGACAGTGCTGGAATACCCGCAAGATTGACCGGGACGGTAAAAATATCTTGGCGATACATAGACAGTGGGTCGGCCTGAGCACCGAAGGTAAAAGCAGGCGTAGGAGTCGTAGGAGTAACAATGACATCCACGCCGGCAAAGGTGGCGGCCAATTCAGCACGCATCATAGTACGCACTCGCTCGGCTTGTTTGTAGTAGGCGTCATAGTAACCCGAGGAGAGCACGTGCGTGCCGAGGATAATGCGCCGTTTCACCTCGTCACCAAAGCCCGCCGCCCGAGTATTTTCGTAGACCGCCAGGAGATCGTCTCCAGGGACGGAAAGTCCATAACGAATACCGTCATACCGGGCCAGGTTTGACGACACTTCGGCCGGCATAACGATGTAGTAGGCAGCCAGACCCTGCTCAAACAGTGGCAGATCAACATCCACCACCTGGTGACCGAGGGCACGTACTTCGGTGAGGTGCTTTTCAAAGAGAGCGGCCACGTCGTCATCGATTCCATCTTTAAGAAACGCGCGTGGTACCCCGATCGTCAGTGGCTTGGCCTTGTCGTACGCCGTGGGAGAAAGGTCGTAACTCGTTGCGTCGAGTGGGTCCTTGCCCGCCATAATGGTGTGAAGGAGTTCTGCATCAGCTACCGTATGTGTAAGGGGCCCAGCTTGGTCAAGTGACGAGCCCATAGCAATAAGGCCATAGCGGGAGAGCGCACCGTAGGAGGGCTTGAAGCCCACGAGACCGCAGTAGCTTGCAGGTTGGCGAATCGAGCCGCCCGTGTCAGTACCGATCGCGGCCGGCGCCGCCCCCATCGCGACCGCCGCTGCTGAACCACCGGATGAGCCGCCCGGTACGCGGCTTGGGGCGAGCGGGTTTTTGGTTGGACCATAGGCTGAATTTTCAGTCGAACTTCCCATGGCAAACTCGTCGAGGTTGGTGCTACCAATAAAAATTGCCCCGGCCGCGCGTAGGCGAGCTACGACGGTCGCATCATAGGGCGCAGTGTAGTTCTCGAGAATTTTGGAGCCCGCCGTAGCGCGTTCTCCCTTCACCAAAATATTGTTCTTGATTGCGAGCGGCACCCCCAAAAGCGGTGGTAGGTCGGCGGTTCCCGCCTCATAGGCAGCCGTCGCTTCCTTTGCTGCAGCTATAGCAGTGTCATGGTAAGTATGAAGAAAAGCGTGAATCGCAGGATCATTCTCGGTGATAGTGGTAAGTGCATCCGCCACTGCCGCCGCCGGAGTGTACGAGCCGTCAGAAAAGGCGGAACGGAGAGCCGCGATGGTAGCAAATTTATTCGTCATGGCTCAATATTTTCTTCACCTTAAGAAAGCGTCCTTCACGCTCAGGAAAGGCCGCTAGAAGCGATTCGGTATACGAGCCCCCCGGAACTGTTACCACGTCAGGACGCGCAACGTTAAACAGTGCGCCCACGGCTGGAGTCTCCGCTTTTTCGCCCCCCGAGAGAGCCTTGATAGTGCTTACATACTCCACAATCGAAGAAACTTCGTGGGTGTAGCGTTCGAGCTCAGTAGGAGTAAGGGCGAGGCGCGAAAGGCGCGCCAAGTGCGCCACGTCGTCTTTGGTCATGCGGCCATGATAGCAGAGCGGGCGTAATTATGCCACGAGCGCCAAAAATTCATTTTCTGAAAGCACCTTCACCCCAAGACGCGCTGCGTCGGCGGCCTTGGTGCCTGGATCACTTCCCACCACCACATACGATGTTTTAGGTGACACGCTAGCGGTCACCGCACCACCTCGTGTGCGCACCAACTCTTTGGCGTCGTCCCGAGAAAGTGAAGACAGTGTACCGGTAAAAACAAAGGTTGTGCCGGCGAGAGTCGTTTTGGCAGAAGCGGTGACTCGCCCTTCGGGAAACTGTAGGTACGGTAGTAGCGCCCTAAGTTCACGCTGCGCTTCTTTGTTCTTTTGCCAGGCCACCACCGACGCAGCGATGGTAGGCCCAACGCCATTTACCGCCGCGAGCGCCGCTTCCGAGGCACTACGTACAGCCTCCATGGTAGGAAAGTGCGTGGTGATCAGTCGAGCAGTTTCTTCACCCACGTGATTAATCGATAGTGCTATAAGGAGGCGCGGCAGGGTCGTCGTGCGGGCTGCAGCAATTGCTGCCACTGCGTTTTCGGCCGCTTTATCTTTAAAGCCGGGGAGCGAAAGGAAGTCTTCTTTGGTAAGCGCAAAAAGATCAGCGAGCGTCGAGACCAGCTTTTGATCAAGGAGGGCGTCGATAATGCGTGGTCCGATACCATCAATATTGAGGGCACCTTTCGAGACGGCATAGTACAGCCGCTCTCGCCGCAACACCTCGGAATTGAGCGAAACACAACGGTACGCCGCCTCGCCAGGAATGCGTTCGATACGACCATCGCCACCGCAGGCAGCGATAGTCGACGGAAAACGATACGGTTTTGTCTTCTCCGGACGCAGGGGTAGCAGGACTGAAACCACTTCCGGAATAATATCGCCAGCCTTGCGCAGGATGACCGTATCCCCCACCCGCACGTCGAGCCGTTTAATTTGATCCTCATTATGAAGCGTCGCCCGCGCGACGGTTGAGCCATCGATGAGAACCGGTCGTAGGTGCGCCACCGGCGTCACCACCCCAGTGCGCCCCACTTGGAGTTCGATCGCCTCCACGACCGTGGTTGATTCGACCGCCGGAAACTTGTATGCCACCCCAAAGCGCGGCGCCCTTGCGGTATAGCCCAAGGCTGTCTGAAGCGTAAGATCATCCACCTTGACGACCACGCCGTCGAGCCCAAAGGGGAGCGTTTCGTGGTCAGCACACCAGCGACAATAAAACTCCTTGACCTCCGAGAGATCGCTGCAGCGCTCGGGGTAAGGACTGGTTGGCAGCCCAAGTTTCCTAAGAAGGGCGAGCTCTTGCCACTGGCTCTCGGGTTCTTTGATGTTTGTGCCCAGGGGATCAAACGATTCAAGGTCATAAACGTAGAGGGAGAGAGAGCGTGCCGCCGCTACTTTTGGATCGAGTTGACGCAAACTACCAGCTGCGGCATTGCGGGGATTGGCAAACAGTGACTCTTCTGTGGCGGCACGCTCCCGATTCAGTTTCTCAAAATCCTTCTTAAACATCATCACCTCCCCCACACAGATAAGTGAGACCGGTTGTTTGAGTTTTTTAGGCAGCGTGGCGATGGTGCGCGCTGTATGTGTAACATCCTCCCCAACTTCACCGTCGCCACGAGTAGCTGCGCGCACAAGCACCCCGCCCTGGTACTCGATAACCAATTTCAATCCGTCGAGTTTGTGCTCAGCAACATAGGCAAGTGAGGGTGCGGCCACCCCGGCCTTTTCTAGGAAGCGGCGCGTGCGCTCTTCCCATGCCTCAAGTTCCTCATCAGAAAATACGTTATCGAGAGACCACTGCCTCACTACGTGGCGGACTTTGGAAAAAGCTTCGCTCGCTGCCCCGCCCACTCTTTCGGCGACCTTGGATGGACTGCCGGCAGCTCCTTCCAGCTGAGTAAGCTCCCGCACTAGTGCGTCGTACGCTTCATCACTAATTTCCGGAGCATCCTCCTCGTGGTACTTTTTCTGATGATAGGCAATAAGCGTGCGCAACTGCGCGAGGCGCTTTTGGGAGGCAGCCGAGGATGTAGGCATAACCCTAGAACTCTAACAAAACTTCGCGCTCAATGGTACCGGGTGGAAAAACGTCCCCGATACTGGCCGGACACGCGCGGCTGTAGCCCCGAGCCGAGAGCACGGTACAGATACTGCCCGCCGGACAGGTCTTGCCGTTACGATTGGGGTAGCCAGCCACCATAGTACGCATGTTAGCTGCGGAAACAGTAAAGGGCAGCGCAGCATCCGCCACCATTACCACCGTGGTAATCTGGGAACACCGCCGATCAATCGTTGCACCATTGGGCCACGTAAACTGGTATAGGTAGCGATGAATTGTGCCACCAACAGGCGTAAATGACGGTGGAGTATCCTCAACCGTCAGTGCTGTCACCCCGAAACAACCAATCGTGGCGTCATTACCTGCTTCCATATCAATCGCCTCCTTGCGCTTCCAGTACTGCCCGCACTCTGCCCCAGCATTCGCGGCACTAAAAGCAATCTCAGAATCTTTCCCTGTCGAAGCCAAACGCACCTGTTTAGTGGTAACGTCCAAAATAGTAAGGCCGACCGAAATCACCACGCTCACAATGAGGAGTGTCATGAGAAGAGCAAAGCCAGAAGTATGCTTATGGACGATCATAGACATTGAAAAGTGAAGTCTCAAGCCGCACCCGTTGCGGTGCGATCAGTGAGCCCGTGCGCCAGGTTACCTCAGAAATCACCCGCACCTCATTCACTACTCCCCCATTGTCAATTCTTTGAAAGCGGATGGTACGCGTGTAGGGCTGGATTGTTGTATTGGTAGTTGGTGAATGCCGATAACGGCTACGTTCAGTAGTAGCCGCTGAATAGTAAATACGACACGCATTGGCGGACACACTACAATTGACTGGTGCCAACACGGTTCCCGTGTTGTTGGTTTGCAGTCCACACCCCGTAGCTGTGTAACAGTGGGCAAAGGTGCCTGACTGGTTGGAAAATTGCCCCCATGGATTAGCGAGCGGGGTAAGTGGTGGTGTCGTCGACGCCAACCGGAAGTGCTCGAGCAACAGATCATCACGCGCTTTCTGCGCAAACTCAAGGCCTTCCTGCGCGATGTAGTGAGCGATGGTCTGTTCGGTCGCAAACGTTGAGCTTTTGGCCGTACGAGCGGTAATAGTAAGTGGCCCAATGACCACAAGGAGAAGTACCGAAATTGCCACCAGTGTTTCAACTAGTGTAAATCCGGTGACTAAAGAGCGTGTAGTGTGGTGACTGAACATAGCTAAAGATCAAGACGGCGCTGCGTCACGGTTGTTTGCAAATAATACTGCTTCCGGGGTGTTTGCGGATCGTCGTTTGACTCGGCCGCAATAAAAATGGTCACCATTGGCTGGCCTTGGTCAAAGGGACCGGGAGGGAACAGGCCTCCTACGGTATTCGTGGCGTGGAAGTTGGCGTCAACAATTCTAATGCTATCGGAAGTAATGGACTCTGGAACGCCATTACCGACGCGGCGATAGATTTTATGTGTAGTGGCATCGTAAAAATACAATATCCGGTTGGCAGTAGGTCCGGTTACGTCGTCACCTTGTTCATAGAAAGAAATCCCATGGACCGGATTTGAGCCGCGACCACTCGCACAATTGCGGCGACGCGAGCCAACGAGTTCATGGTGATCGTTATTTGCTGCAAAAATCCGCCGCGATTGTCCATCGACATCCACACCGTCGCTCACTGATGCCGCCGAGGCACAGAAGTAATTAAAGCCCATGCGCATCTCGCGCGCCATACTATCGACGGCAAAGGAGAGATTCGACATAATTCCCTGCTCGTACTGAAAGCGCTGATTGGCAGCCACGAGGGTCAGCAAGGCACCAACCGTAATGGTGGACACCACCGCGAACACCCCCAAAGAGACAATCATTTCAATGAGGGTAAAGCCAGCGTACGGTGACGGGGAACGAAGGAGCATCATAGCTATTATTGCACAGTGATTTGTCCAGCGCGGGTGATGGTAATACTACGCTCGTTACTTTCGTCGCGGCTGGCGCTTGATCCCCGCGCCCCCACATAGATACGCATACCTGAAATGGCATTAATACCGGTAAAAAGTGTATTTGTTCCATGACGATAGAAGCGTGCATCATAATTGGGCCGACGAAACACAGCATACATTCCAAGCGCCGCCGCACGACAGGCACCTTGCTCTTCACCCGTAAGGGTGAGTGCCTTAATGCACGTAATTTCAAAACGATCATCGAGAAGTGTTGGTGCCCCAACTGGTTGCAGGTCAGTCAGACGCCCGCTTGAGTCGAGAATCGCTGAAAATGTATTAATGCTGGTGGGGCTAGCAGCAGTAAACGAAGCGCCGTATAGCCGACGATAGTCACCGCCCGTAAGCCCCTCCGTACTCACCGCAGAAGTCTGTATCTCACGTATACGTAATGCAATTTCGTAAGCCTGGGAGCGCAGGAGGGCGCCGCTATTAAAACGGTCGTGGTTGGCGAGCACCACCGCAGCGACGAGCACCATAATACTCATACTCACGAGAAGCTCCACTAAACCAAAGCCACGGCCGGAGCGTCGGGCCGGAATCAAGGTGAACAATTTAGAAAGAAGGAAGAACGAAGGAATCATATGAGAGGAGCGTGAGCACATCGAGACCAAAGAACAGCACGAGGAGGCAGCCAGCGATAAGAAACGGCGCAAAGGGGACGGCACTCTTCATTGTAAGTGGTAAGGCTGGGAATGGTAAGCTTATTTTTCCCCTTAAACGGACAGCAAGCGCTGCCGCGGCCATAAGGAAAAGACTGACCCCTGCCCCCACCCAGAAGGAAAGGACCACCAGCGAAAACGCTCCGGAGTCGCCCACGAGGAGCGCGAGCGGCCCAGCGAGTTTTACATCTCCAAAGCCAATCCATCGCCCACCAGAAGACCACCACAGCGCAAAGAAGAAGGCCATGGTCATAAGGGCAGCGAGGAAGTCGAGGAGGAGTGACTCCCAAGCGAACACTCCCCCACCGAAAGCGCGGTAGCCAACGATCAGAGTAGCTAGACCTAAGAGCGCCAGTACACACTCGTCGGGAATGATCAGGTGACGGATATCATAGACGACCGTGACGACAAGCAGGGCCATGACTGGCAGAAGAAGCGCCGCTGAAACGACGTCGGTTGCGGTCGCGACCACCAGCGCAAACAACACTGCCGTGAAGAGTTCAACGAGGAAGTAACGCGGGGTGAAACGAGCCCCACAAAACGCACAGCGTCCACGGAGTGCGAGATATGACAAGAGCGGAATGAGATGGTGGGCGGAGAGCGGTGCGCCGCAGGACAGACAGTGGCTCCGCCCCGCGAGCGAACGTCCGGTATGAAGCCGGTAGATGACAACATTAAGAAAACTACCGACTATCGCCCCAAAGAGGGCCGCGATCGACACCAGGAGCCAGAGTGGTACGCCAAATTCACTGAGGGGAAGCACCATGCGCTAAGTATACCCTACCGTTCCGCCGGCTCTCATATCTCACACCACCACTTCATTTAAATGAAGTGGTGGTGTATGTGGGATGGTGGGATAGTACGACCGATCGTACGACGGTGGTAGTCGTAGCGCCCAAAGGTCTGTCTCTAAAAATCCGGCCTTTGCATAACCGTTATCATATATGATAACGGTGTTTTAAAGACGATATCACGGTGTTTTTGGGGAACGCAGTGAAAGGGTCGAGATCTCTAATGTCAACGCACAAGTAGTACGATCGATCGTACTACAGCAGCGGCTACCAACGGAGCATCCGAAACCAACAGCGGCACGCCAGCGCGAGGCCGCTGCTCCCACAGAGCAGAGAAGTGTGGGCACCCACTCACGTCCTCCTTTACCTACGATGCTGGGCAAGCAAAGTCTGCGTTTTCAATAATAGCGGCACTAATTTCGCGCGCTGTTCCTTCGTTGTCCACACACCAGTGCACGCCTCCAAGTGGCACCGAGAGAGCAAACGCCCCGGGGGAGCTACTGCACACAACGGTATCTGCACCAGTAGATGTTTCAATAGCAGCAATCAAGGTTACTATTTGGGCGTTTTGGGTATACCCGTTTGTGCCGCACACCTCGTCGTAAGTAAACGCCACCGACTCCACTTGTGCCGCTTGCTTTGTAATACTATTCATCTCTGATTTTATCTTCGCTTCAACCGCGCTTTCACGCGCCCTTCCCAGCGCAGCAAGGACCGTCGCTGCCAAAATACCAATAATTGCGATAACGACGAGGAGCTCGATGAGCGTGAAGCCTTTTTGTTTCATACGAATATTTTACCAGAGCAGGATGACACAAAAAGTGCCTTGTGGGCACTTTTTGTGAAGCAAATTCTTTTAAGAATTATCTGATATCAACAGCTAATATCAGTGCCAGGGGAGAGCAGAGCATTTGTGGTTGTGCTATTGCCAGAGCTATCTACACAGAAGAAGTTACCTCCAGCGGTGTTGTTGAGTGCCACACTAAGCGCGTAACCATTAACATCATCATTACAGACAGTATTACCCGCGGTTTGCGTTGCATCATTTGACATATCAGTATCAGCGTCGTTGTTGGTAATCGCCGAGCGAAGAGCTGTGGTTGATGCGTTCGAACAAACCGTGGCGTATGAATTTGCCGTAGTGTAAATAAGCTCAGCCTGCGCTTTAAATGAATTGGCACTACTTTTTGCCGAGGCGTCATTACCACTACTTCGTGCAGTACCTAGTGCCGCCAACACCGTCGCTGCTAAAATACCAATAATTGCGATAACGACGAGGAGCTCGATGAGCGTGAAGCCGCGTTCGCGTAGAGTTTGAATCATGAAGTTATATTAATCGTATGGAATAAACCTCCCCGCTTCAGATATCAGCTGTGTACCTGAAGCCTGAAAGTAGTCTACGTTGTACGTAGCTTCCATAATTATACGACCTCCGTGGCAACGTAGGGGTGGGGGTGGGGATAGTGGAATTGGTCGAAGACAACCAGTCTCGTTGTTTCTTAGCTCCTTCGTTTCAAAGATATTCACAAAACTCTGCAACACTCATATTGGCCTGCCGAATAATTGCACGCAAAGTGCCTGACGTTAATTCGCGGCTACCGTGGACAGGCACCACGATAGTGGTGCGCTCCGGCTCTGCTTTGATAAGCACATGATGACTACCAGATACCCGGCTCACGAAAAAACCCGCTCGCTCCAAAGCGCGTACCGCAACCTTCCCGGTAAGCACCGGAAGTCCGTCACTCATACAGCGACAGTCAGCACGTGAACCGTCGGTACCAGAGGAGAAACACCGAAGCCTCCTCCCTTCTGTGCATCTCTTTCAACCAGAGCTAATTTAATAGCATCTTCAGCCATAGCAAGCGCTTCTGCTTCGGTTTCACCTTCTGTCACCACCTCAGGCAAAGCGGGCACGCGCACCAAGAACCCCCCTTCTGGTTGTGGTTCTAGAATAATAGGAATCGATACATTGTCTGACTGCTCCATAACTATATTATACCACAGTATTACTATTTATGCGATAACGACTCAGGCCGTCGGCCGGCGAATACGCGGGCGGCAACGTAGAATCATTAGAACGCGTTTGTCATGTTGTAGATCGGCATCAGTACCGACGCGAGGAGCACACCTACCCCAAGACCCAGGAGCACAATCATCGCTGGCTCAATAAGGTCGATCATGGTATCAACCGCCTGATTGACTTCACGACGATAGAAGTTCGCGAGCGTGTTCATAATTTCTGAGAGACTACCGGTTTCCTCACCCACGCGCACCATTTGTGAAAGTACTGAAGGAATTTCTGGATACTCACTAATTGAGTCGGCAAAGGAACGACCTCCTTTCACTTCGTAGAGCGCCGACTCGATGATTTCCTTATAGATCATGTTATCGACTACGTCGGCCGTTACCTCAAGCGCCTGCACCATCGATACACCGTTTCCAAGCATGGTCGAGAGGTTGTCGCAGATACGCGCCAAAAGGAGCTTGCGCTGCAGGTTGCCTAATACCGGCGCCCTGATCTTGAATTCATCAATTGAATGTCGTCCTACATCGGTCTTGGCAAAACGCCATATCCCCACCCCCGCAGCGGCAAGCGCGATAAAAATGAGACCGATGTAATCCACCATAAAATTGGAAAGACCGATGACAATCTTGGTATAGATGGGAAGCTCCTGACCCGAGTCAGTAAGAATCTGAGCGATCTTAGGGATCACCAAGGTGAGCATGAGCCCCATTACCAGAACAAAGATGCCGATGACAAAAGCTGGGTAGACAAGCGCGTTGCGCGCCTTGGCGATAATTTCGTACGAGCGGTCAAGGTAATCAGCCAAATACGCGAAGGATTTCTCAAGCGAGCCTGATTCTTCACCGGCGCGTACCATGTTGACGTAAAAAGAAGAAAACACGTGCGGGTGGGCGGCCATCGCGCGTGAGATTGAACTCCCGCCTTGGAGGTCGTCCACAATTTTGTTCATCACGACCTGCAGCTGCACGTTACCCACCTCGGCGGAAAGGAGGCGAAAGATCCGGAGGGGCGAAACATGGGCCTGAAACAAGGTGGAAATTTGTCGCGACAAAATAACAATATCCTTGTTAGAAATACTCTTAAAAAAAGCCAGATCAAAATGCAAGAGGTCTTGGAGCGACTTCTGTTCGTCAATGGGATCAATCGAGGTAACGGTATAGCCGCGTCTTTGCACCGCATCAATAGCGGCGTCGATGGTGGCAGCTTCCACTGTCCCTTCGCGTTGGACTCTCGCCTTATCAACCGCAACGTACTTAAAAAGCATAGCTAGATGAGGCGTTCGAGGCCTTTGGGATTTATCGAATAATGAAACGCATTTTCGACCGTGATATCGCCGTTTTGCACAAGCTTGAGGAGCGAACGATTCATATCGATCATACCCTGCTCGAGACCCGTTTCTATAACGGAAGGGATCTCGTGGATGCGGTTTTCCCGGACCAAGTTTGCTACCGCACTATTATTGATAAGCAGCTCATAGGCTGGCACCATACCCCCTGAAATGTGCGGAATAAGGCGCTGGGAAAACACTGCAATAAGTGACGCGGCGAGCTGGGTGCGGATCTGGTTTTGCTGATCGCCAGGAAATGAATCAATGATGCGGTTGATGGTCTGGGCAGCGTCATTGGTGTGGAGGGTGGAGTACACCAAATGGCCTGTTTCAGCTGCTGTTACAGCAGTGGCGATGGTTTCGGCGTTGCGCATTTCACCGACGAGAATCACGTCTACATCTTGTCGAAAGGCAGCGTTAAGAGCGGCATGGAAGCTTTCGGTATCGAGCCCCACCTCACGCTGGTCAATGAGCGCCTTGTCTTCGGTATAGATGTACTCAATCGGGTCTTCGATAGTGACGATATGCTCGGCCCGCGTCTGATTAATATGATTCACCATGGCGGCGAGTGTCGTCGATTTGCCCTGCCCTACCGGACCCACACAGAGAAAGAAGCCCTGGGTACGCTGCGTAAAGCTCTCGAGTACCGGCGGAAGATTGAGCTCCTTAAATGTGCGAATGACGTTCGGAATAAGGCGAAGCGCCAGCGCCATCCGCCCACGCTGATAAAAGCCGTTGCCACGAAAACGCACACCGTCAGCATTCTCAAAGGAAAAGTCAACTTCGCGTCGAGTAGCGTAGCGCTCGTAGATGTCTTTCCGAATGAGTACCTTCGCAAAACCGTCAACATCTTCTTCGGCAAGAATCGGTTTTTTAAGGAGTGGGATCAGTGACCCCGCGACGCGAATGATGGGATGAGCACCCACAGAAAAATGCAAGTCTGATGCCGCTTCGGCCAAAACCAACTCGATGAGGGCGCCCAGTTCTCGCTTGTAGTCAACTGACATAATAATGACGGGCCTTAGCCAGCGCAGATTGCTTCTACTTTTGAGAGGACTTCACTCGGTACCGATTCAGCTTTGATAATGTAGGCCGAGGCACCAGCTTCGGTAGCCTCACGTATATCTTCCTCCTGGCCTTGGTTTGAGAGTACGATGAGTTTTGCTGGAAGCGCGGGATACTGCTCTTTGATTTTTACCAGAAGTTCAAGCCCGCTCATGCCTGGCATTACCATATCAAGCATCACCACCGAAAAGTCACTGGCCTGACTCAGTGCCGTAAGGGCCGACGCGCCACTGTCAACGGCCACCACCTCGTGCCCACCTTGGGTGAACTTAGTGGCGTACATGTCACGCAGAAAATTGTCATCGTCAACCAGTAAGATCTTCATCACCCTTTATTATAGCTGGTGTAAGAAGGGACGTGTCGTGGTTATCGACAGTAGGAAGCGGCTCGTCGAGGGCAAACTCCACTCCCGCCTTACTCCCAAAAGCATTCATTTCTTCGTAGGGAATGGCGTGCTCGAGCGCTTTGATAATGGCGTCCTCTTGCATGGTCATAAAGCCGTGTGAGCGGGCCACGTTGTAGATTTGCTCTTCTGAAGCATTCTTTAGAATTAGCTCTTGTATTTGGTCGTTGACTTCGAGCACTTCCATAATAGCAACGCGACCCTTAAGACCCGTGGTGCTCTGCGGCGATGGTTGTGGATGTACGATGGTGCGACCTTTGGGGATACGGTCGTGGTATTTAGACGGAAGTGTTTTAAACGTTTCGTTCATCATGAGTTCCATGCTTTTCGAGACCGGTTCCTCGCGGCCAGTGTCCTTGTAGACGCGCCGCGCCAGACGCTGCGCAATCGCGAGCTTTAATGTCGGCGCAATCAGGTACGGGTCAACTCCCATGTCGATAAGACGAGGCACCACACCGATCGAGTTGTTGGTGTGAATGGTAGAGAGCACCAAGTGACCAGTAAGTGCCGCTTGAATAGCCAGCTGCGCCGTTTCTTTATCACGGATCTCTCCCACCATAATAATGTCAGGGTCCTGACGCAGGGCCGAGCGCAAGCCAGCGGCAAACGTGTAGCCAATCTCCGGCCGCACTTGCGACTGCGACACCCCTTCAATGTTGTACTCCACTGGATCTTCGAGCGAAAGGACGTTTTTGGTAAGAAGATCCATTTCGGAGAGGAGCGCGTAGAGCGTGGTCGACTTTCCTGAACCAGTCGGGCCAGAAATCAAAATGATACCAAACGGCTCTTCCTTCATTTTACGAATTGCATCGAGATGATGTTTGGAAAGTCCGGTGTCCTCAAGGGTGCGCACGCCGTGCGTGTTATCAAGAATACGCATTACCACCTTCTCGCCGAAACTAGTGGGAAGAATCGACACACGAAAGTCAATCTTGCGATTATCAAACATCGCTGAGAAGCGACCGTCTTGCGGACGACGACGCTCGTCAAGGCGCATCGAGGAGAGAATTTTGACGCGCGCTACCACGGCCGGATGCACCGCCTTAGGAAGCTCGAGCGAAGTGGCGAGTGAACCATCCACGCGGAAACGCACATTCACTTTCTCAGTACGCGGCTCAATATGAATATCGGAAGCCCCACCATCGACCGCATAGCGCAGGATAGTCGCTACAATTTTGGTCACCGGCGCGTCTTCTTGGATATGCTCAAGATTTTTTTTGGTTTCTTGCAGACTCTCCTCCGAGCCAGCCGCGATCTGTGCGTCTAGTTCGTTTTCAAGGCCGCCGAGTACGTCTTTCACCTCACCACTAAGGTTTTCGTAAAATTTAAGCGCCGCGGTGAGATCGCGATCGAGCATGAACACGATCTTGTAGGGCATGTCGTGCTTAGTGCTTACAAAATTGAGCACCTCACGGACTTGTAGGTCATCAGGGTTATTGACGCCAACCAGGAGCACATCGCCATCGCGCGAGAGCGGCACTATGCGGTAGTGAGCGGCCGACTCCTCGGGAATGTAACTGAGGATATTTTGCGGAATCGTGACCCCTTCCTCAAGCACGTACGATGGTACCTGGTAGTACTCAGCAAAAATCTCCCGCACTATGTCGGGGGCTACACCTGCCTCGAGGAGAGCTGCTTCATACGAAAGGTTTTTTTCGACGACAGCCGCCTCCACCTGCCGCGAGAGGGCATCGGTGAGGTGTCCACGCTCACGCAAGAGAGAGAGTGGATTCATGGCATATTACCGCGTCGGCACAACCGGTGGTGCAAACGGATTACCGCGGCCAACAGGGCGCTCAAGAATGGGTCCACTGAAGGAACGGAGCGACAGAAAAGTTGGTGACGTAACGAGCGATGTGGACCGCTCAAGTGTGAGCGCATCGAGTGCAGCTGAGCGTTCGATATAAAGCTCGGTCGTAGCGAGCATAGTGTCAGTCACCCCTGCTGAGCCCGAGAGAAAAAGCTCCCCGCCCTGGGTCCTGTATAGATAAACTCCCGTCGCAAGGACGATCAGGATACCAAAGACAATGATGATGTTGTTGAGATTCATAAGGAAATGTTACATGCTGTCATCGATCGTCTCTTCGCCAGCACCACCGATCGCCTCATTCATACTCAGCGAATACGTGGTGAGGGTAAGATCAATACCTAAGTCACCACTTGGTGCCACACCTTCATCCCCCTCACCGCCAGCAGTGACACTGAGGGTGGTGACGTGGAGCGGGTAATGATTTTCTTCAATCAGCAACAGGAGGTCTTTGAGGTCTTCATATGAAGCCGAGAAGGTGGTAACGAATGTGTGCGGAATAAGTGTGCCGCCGCCCACCATCATCTCCCCTTCCGCCGGCGAAGCTGTCACACCACCTCCTTCTCCGGCAGATAAACTCGTGAGCTCAATATCGGCCTCATTAAAGAGGGCGAGGAGGTCCCGCTGCACCGCCACACTATCGACTTCAAACGGAAGGTAGGTGCGCAAGCGACCACGGTCAGCTTCTGTAAACTCTTTCGAACGCCTGATTAAATCGTCGAGTTTTGCGTTTACTGCAGTGACATTTTGGAGTTCAGTCTCGTAACGCGCAATCACATCCTGATCAACCCGCACTTGCTCCACGGTGGGCTTTAGGTACCAAAACGCTATCCCGACCGAGAGGATAATCATGGCAACCTGCGCAATGAGGCCTTGGGGAATCATGGCGTAGAAGGATTAACTGGAGGAGTCATGGCGGGGTTCGGAGCAACTACTGATGATGTCGCAGTAGGTAGAACAGACGCAGATGTCGTGGCGGCTACCGGAGGCGAGGGGGGCGTTGAGCTACTACTGCTTGTGGTAGCGGGGATAGCAGGCGTCGTGGTGGGGGCGAAAGCGGCAGCATTTACCCCGAAGACGGCCGCGAACGATACCGTAGTGCGACCTGCCGCACTACCACCTTCCCCCTCTTCCCCGGCAAATTCTATTGCCACATCATTAAGTTCGACCGTCTTCAGTCGATCGGCCCCTTCATACATGCGCCGCTGGAAAAGCACCGAATCAAATGAATTAGTGGTCACACTGGCCTCAAGTGCTATCGTGTTGCCGGCCTCTCTCGCGAGGGTAACATTATTAAACTGGACAGTATCAATCGTAGCGTCTTCAATAATTTCAAAAATAGTTGGTATCGACAGCGTACCCGAGAACAGCTGCTGTGCTAAGACAAGTTGCGTATCAAGTTCAGTGACGTCCTGCATAGCTTCAACATCAAAATCTTGTGTAGCTGCTTCGTATCGAGTAACCACATCCTTGAGGACCGACACAGTATACCGTTGATAGAGAAAAACTCCTGCCGTAGCAAGGAGAGCCGCTATCATGAGCGCGTAGGCAACGATGGTAAATACGTATAACTGTCGCGCCACACTGCGGCGAGCGGCTTTCACCGTATTCGGCTTTGGAATGAACGAAGGACCTGGTACCTCTGCCATGATGATAGTATACCGTCGCCGCGGCACGTACCTGAAGCCAGCGTGTGGACAGGAATAGCCGCGCCACTCTCTTATTCAAACGCACGCAAGGCTGCTCCGGCAGCCGGAGCAAATGAGGGACCGATGGTTTTAAGCAAATCCTCCATGAAGGTTGGGTACGCTACTTTCGCAAACGGTGCTGCCAGCGAAACTGGCTTTTTAAGCGTCTCAGCGGCCAGTGCGGGAAAGGTAGGAAAGAGGGTGCCGCCACCAGCTAAAATAACCTTTGAAACAGTCGCCCCCAGCACTTGCTCATAGTTAGCAATCACTTCACTAAATTCACCGAGGGCACGTTCGTAGGTGCTGCGGTTGGCGCGATCGAGATCAGCAAAACCAGCATCGGTAGTAGCTGTCATGCGCTTTTTGTATTCAGCTTCATCGAACGTACATTCAAGCGCCTCAGCAATTCGCTTCGTACTCACCGCGCCACCAGCCCGCACTCGATGCATTCGCTGCAACAGTCCGCTGCGCGTAATATATAGTTTGGTCGTCACCGCACCCACATCTATGATAGCCATGTGTTCGGCCGACGAGTCAGAAAGAGCGCGGATGGTACTGAAGCACTCGATTTCACTTGGTGGCTCAGGAAAGCCCACAAAGTCAGTAAGTGCCTTAAGGCGGCTAAGCGCAGTGTTCTGGATCGCTGCTACGAGTACATCACGACTCCCTACTGCTGCAGCACCACTGGCTATTTCAGCCCAATCGAGTGTCACTTCACTAATTTGAGTGGGGATGTATTTACGCGCCTCTACCCGAATACGGGGCCCCAAATCATCCTCCGCGGATACATTCGGGAAGCTCATGACGGTCACAAAGCTCGATGACAGTGGCATCGCGAGCACGGCCCGAGTAGCCTTTGCTGCCGATTCACGCAAGACATCCACGAGCGCTTGTTGCTCTTGTCCCACTTCAAGCTGCACCGACTGTCCCACCTCTTTGTTGGTGTAAGGACCAAGCTGCGTTTCGCCGTAGGTGGTAAGGGTCAGTACACCCTCCCGCTCCTCCATTTCCACCACCTTTACGGACGAAGAACCAATGTCGATTCCAAGCGCACGCGTATCACTTGCGCTTTTTTTGCTACCAAGTGATGAAAACAAGCTTGAAAATTTCATGAGGACAACCGCACCGCCAGGTGCGCTTTCTATCAGTGTAGCACGGGTGGTGCGTGCTACTATTGCCATGATGCACACGCTCCTGCGTGCCTTCCTTGATCTCATGGCGCCGCCGCAGGCGGACGTGCGCGCATTGCGCGATGTTGCCGCCGCCGACTTCCGCTCGCGCTACTGCCCCGGGCGGCGTGGTCGTATCACCATTCTCTCCTCCTACCGAGATCCGCTCCTCCAGCACGCCATTCGTGCCCTAAAGTTCTACCACCACGACCGCGCCGCCCCCCTCCTCTCCGAACTACTCATGACCTATCTCGAAAAGGCAGCTCTGCCACCAACACTGTTTGTACCGATTCCCCTCAGTGCCGCGCGCGAACGGACTCGTGGCTACAATCAGGTGACGGCCGTTCTCGAAATTGCTTTGCGCGCTTACCCCACGCACCGCCTCAGCTCACAGCTCCTCGCACGCACCCGTGACACCGCGCCCCAGTCGCACCTGACGCGCGGTGAGCGTTTAAAAAATGTAACGGGCTGTTTCAGCACTGGGAAATTACCGCCTGAGTGTGCCGGCCTCCCCATCGTGGTAGTCGACGACGTGACCACCACCGGCACCACCCTCACTGAAGCCATCTCGACTCTGAAGAAAACCCTACCAAGAGGCACGCGCATCTCTGGCCTGGCGTTGTGTGGCTAAGCCTTCCTCTGCTTCGCTGTGCTGGAGAGAGACTAGACCCAGAATCGCGGATTTTTGTTTCGTCTACGACTCACAAAAATACTCGCGTTCTTGGTCGGCACCTCGCGTGTTTTGCTCCTTGCGGTCGCAAAACACAAGCTCCGGTGCTTCAAGTCCTCACACAAAGCCCGCAGGGGCTTTGTTTCTCCAGCACAGCGTATTCGCTGTGCTCATGGTGCTATGCTGGAGAGAGGACTTGAACCTTACAGGTTCAGTACCCCAATTGGCTGGATTGGTTCGCTTCGCTCCCAATCCAGCTCAATCGGGCTTCAAGCCCTACGCACGACACATTTAGTGTCGTGCTCTCTTCTATCATCAAAAACCTTCGGTTTATTTGTGCTGGAGAGAGGACTTGAACCTCCACGGGGTTGCCCCCACTACGACCTGAACGTAGCGCGTGTACCAATTTCGCCACTCCAGCACTATTATTAAGTTGTACTTCTGCGAGGGATGTAAGATTCGGTCACTCTCATGGAGATTTTATTTCGCTTTGCTCAAAAATATCTCATTCGCTCGACCCCCACTTGCGTCGCCCACCCTCCGCTTCGCTACGGTCGGGTCCCCGACGCTTCGGTTCGAATCCCTCCTCCTCGCGCTCGCACACGTAAAAGCAACCATGCCTGGTGTGCTTTTGGTGCTCGCGGAGAAGGAGGGATTCGAACCCTCGAGGGCTGTAACACCCTACCTCCTTAGCAAGGAGGCACAATCGACCACTCTGACACTTCTCCGTGTCCACTTCGAAGTGTCAGAGTGATCGCTAAGATCGTCCTCCTCCCTTCAGTCGGATGAAACGTGCTCCCAGCACCTTTCATCCACTCTGACACTTCTCCGTGTTGTTCTTCGTGGCGGTAGAATAGCAGAAAACAGGTAGTAAGACAAAAGGGCCAGATGAGGATGGAAATGGAGGTACTGCATTAAATACGTATTTAATGCAGTACCTTCCAGTACGTCGTTTACAAGGGTCATTTGGTTGAGGGGTGGGGGTACCATCGTACGTTTGCTTCGTGTACAATGCTCCGCACGGAGGATTGGATGAGTGGTTTAAATCAACGGTTTACTAAACCGTCGGCTGGTAAAACGGCCCGTGAGTTCGAATCTCACATCCTCCGCAGATTGTCAAGGATAACGAGGTTGAGTTTCTCAATGGAATATTGATTGTTAAAACTATTTAGCTAGAATCACGTATGATATGCTGTGTATCTAAAGTATGGAACAAATCACATCAATTTTTGACCAAATAGAAGCAATTATAATTATGATTTTAGACTTGATACAATCAATTTTAAATTCATTAATTGGTTTAGCCTTATAAATTAATTAATAAATATATGAACTGTCCTAATGACAATACCCAGCTATTACTATCTGAACGACAGGGGGTAGAAATTGATTACTGTCCACAATGTCGTGGAGTTTGGTTAGACCGTGGGGAATTAGATAAACTGATTGAAAAAGCTAGCGTCCAACAACCGTCTCAAGAGCAATCTCGTAACCCTCAAAGCAACACTACGAATGGTCGTCAATATGATCGTGATGACGATGATGATAATCAGTATCGAGGAGGTACTCACAAACGCAAGTCAATGCTCGGTGAATTGTTTGATTTTTAAATTTATCGCAAATAAGTAGCTATGCTCATCATGTTTTTATAAGACACAATAGAGGGTGTCCAGAAAGCAATCAAGCATTATAATCAATAAATGCCATCAACGGACATTATTGGGGATTGGGAAAAAAGAACGGGTGTTCTGGCTACAATGCATAATAAGGAAAGTGTTATTTCCCCTATATTAAAAGAGGGACTCGGTATTACCATTACAGTTCCTCACGATTTTAATACTGACCGCTTTGGTACGTTTACAAGAGATATAAAGCGGACGGGTAATCAACTTGAAGCTGCTCGAAAAAAAGCTCAAGCAGCAATGATGCTAACAGGGATGGATTTAGGGTTTTCTAGCGAAGGCAGCTTCGGCAATCATCCTACAATTCCTTTTGTCCAAAGTAACCTTGAAATTGTAGTGTTAATTGATATCAAAAATGATTTGGAAATTGTCGGGCATTTCCGTAACAGTAACTCACAAGTTCGAAGTCAAATTGTACATACTCCCGAAGAAGCTGTGGATGTCGCTTGCTCGTGGGGTTTTCCAAAACAAGGAGTTATTTTGAGGCAGTCAGAAACGAGCAGTAGACACATCTACAAGGAAATTACTACAGAGGACGACTTGCGGACAATGTCTGAAAAGCTTTTATTAAAATGGAGCACCAAGTCTGTTTTTATCGAAACAGATATGCGAGCCCACCGTTGCCCAAAGCGAATGGACGGTATCAAGCAAGCTACCCTTGACCTCATAAAAAACTGCAAAAGTATATGCCCAAAATGCACTACTCCTGGTTTTGTTATTACTGATGTAGTTAAGGGATTGCCTTGTAATGGCTGTGGGTTAGCCACCGATTTGGTAAAAGAAACAGTACGTTGTTGTAAAAAATGTAGTTATCAAGAAACCCAACCCATAGAAAATAAAAACTCGGCTGAACCTGGAGAGTGTCAGTGGTGTAATCCGTAATCATTTCGTAATTTAGTAGTCTCCCTGACCTATTATCACTAGCCGAACGTCATCCCACATCCTCCGCGAATACAATAATGAGCACCCACCAGGGTGCCATTTTTGTTCGCGGGGGATGAGCGAGTGACCGATGTCACTCGCGGTGAGATTCGAAAGGCACAGACATGCTTTTACTCTTCCTAGAGTAAAAACGGCCAAGCCGGGGTCGCGAACACTTAGTAGAATCTGCACGCAGTGCATGATTATACTTAGTGATTCGTGACCGAATCTCACTCCCTCCGCGAGCACCAAAAACAATCCGCATAGGATTGTTTTTGTTTGTGCGAGCGCGAGGGAGTGAGATTCGAACCGAGGGCGCACAAAGCCCGCGGAGCGGAACGCCCGAGTGGGGGTCGAGCGAATGAGATATTTTATGAGCAGGGCGATATAAAATATCCATGAGAGTGACCGAATCTCACATCCTCCGCGAGCACCAAATGCAACCCGGGAGGGTTGTTTTTGTTTGTGCAAAAACGGGCCATGCCTTTCTATAGGGGCACCCCTTAGCACTGTATGTTATCGTAGTTGCGATGTCGCCCAAGCGCACTTTCTACCACATACTCATAAACAACGCCATCGCCAACACGACGAACTTTTTTGTGTGGTTTGCGCTCACCTTCTGGATTTTTATCGAGACCGGATCGGTACTCATTACCTCTTACGTAGCAGGTGGTTTTACGCTCGTCACTTTAATAACATCACTCTTTTTTGGCACGCTCGTCGACCACACGCGCAAAAAAACGGCCATGCTCTACTCAAGTACGGTCTCACTCCTTTGCTACATACTTGGCCTCATTCTCTTGCTACGCCTTGAGCCTAGCGACTTTACCGCCACCTCGCTACCGCTATGGCTTATGATGGCCACCCTTCTTATTGGCTGCGTGGCTGGCAATTTACGCACGATTGCACTCTCAACCACCGTCACCCTCCTCTTTACCGAGGACCGCGACAAGATGAATGGACTTATCGGGACCGCCAGTAGTATTACCTTTGCCATAACCTCGGTGCTTTCGGGCCTCGCGATTGGCTTCTTGGGTATGCCCATTTCGATCATGCTAGCCATCGGTGTTACCGCTCTCACGCTCGCACACCTCCTTTTTATACCACTCCTGGAGGCAACCCCCACGCCGACACTCGGCACGTCGAAGATGGACATCCGTGGCAGCATTGCCGCGGTGCGCGAAACTCCCGGCCTCTTTGCCCTCATCTTCTTCACTACCTTCAATAACTTCCTCGGTGGGGTGTTTATGGCGCTCATGGATGCCTATGGTCTCTCACTCGTCTCAGTGGAAGCGTGGGGAATTCTCCTTGCCTGCTTGAGCTGTGGTTTTATGTTTGGTGGCATCTATATTGCCCGTTTTGGCCTCGGCAGCAACGCCGTGCGCCGCATGTTGATCGTCAACTCGATCAATTGGATGGTCTGCCTGGTGTTTGTTATTCAACCATCGATCGTTCTTCTGGCCCTCGGTATGCTGGTATGGATGACACTTCACCCTTTCATTGAAGCCACCGAGCAGACTATTATTCAAAAAGTAGTGCCTTTTGAGCGGCAAGGGCGGGTCTTTGGCCTCGCGCAGGGGATTGAGTCATCAGCCACTCCCATAACGGCCTTCCTCGCGGGGCCACTGGCGCAATTCGTATTCATTCCGTTTATGACGACCGGTGCTGGAGTGGCGCTTATCGGCGACTGGTTTGGCACTGGACCCGACCGCGGTATAGCACTGGTGTTTATCTGCGCTGGCTTTATTGGTCTTATCGCTACGCTACTGGCGTTTCGTTCGCGCTCGTATCGTGTTCTCTCTGCACAGATGACAAAGCCGGCAGTTGCCGAAGGACAATGAAATCGGTATGGTAGTTACAGAGCCGCGCGCACAGAGGCACGTGGCGAGGAGGAGAGCATGAGCGACACCATTGCTGGCAAACAACCCTGTGCACACCCACAGTGCCGCTATTGGACTGGAAGGGGGATCGTCTGCTTCTTGCATCAAGATTGGCTCGCCGAAGTAATCGCGAGCGCTGAGGGCGGGATTCCGGTCGCTACCACAACCAACACAGGAGGACTTGGATGAGCTACCTTCAGTGCTGTTCGTGTGGAGCTTCCATCGAGATACCTCCAGAAGGGATCTCGACTATTACCTTCGCAAGCGATGGCAAAAAGCGCATCGGCTTCGCCTGTTCGCCAGCATGCGCTCGCGCTGCCGAAGCGCCGCGGGCAAGCGGAGTGGCGAACGACGCAGGACCCGTACGACCGAGCGGGTGAAGGCTCATCCACATGCAGAAGGCGCCGCCCGCTTCGCGGGCGGCGCATCATCGTTTTACCTAGGACCGGCCTAGGAAAAATTCTAGGCTTCTAACGCGCTCTTTTTTATTTGATTACACTCGCCACCGCCTTCATGAGGCCCGGCGTCATCACGTGCGGAATAATCTCGCTCGCTGTCGGCTTTTTCACCAGGGCCGCCAATTTTTTGGCCGCCGCCAGTTTCATCTCATCGGTAATTTCCTTCACGCCGCGATCGAGTGCACCCCGAAAAATACCAGGAAACGCGAGTGAATTATTAATCTGATTCGCAAAATCAGAACGGCCCGTCGCCACCACGGCTGCCCCTGCCCGCAGCGCATCCTCGGGCATAATTTCAGGAATCGGGTTAGCAAGTGCAAAAACGATTGGCTGCGGCGCCATGTGTGCAATGTGGGCAGAGGCGATGGTGCCGGGGCCCGATACACCAATCAGCACATCCGCTCCTTCCACCACTGATAGCACGTCACCCTGGCGCTTCCCGGCATTCGTGAGAGTAGCCAATTCTTTTTTGTAGCCCTCGAGACCCGGCCGACCTTGGTAGATTGCTCCCTTGGTGTCGGTTACCACTATGTCCTCAATGCCCGCCTTACGCAAAAGGAGCGCTACCGCACGGCCCGCCGCTCCGGCGCCGATGATGACCACACGCAGCTTTTCAAACTTCTTCCCCACCACTTTGGCAGCATTAATAAGCCCCGCGAGTACCACAATCGCTGTACCGTGCTGGTCGTCATGCATCACTGGAATCGGCAGCTCACGACGGAGGCGTTCCTCGACGGCAAAACAGAGGGGTGCCGCAATGTCTTCTAGATTGATGCCGCCAAAGGTTGGTGCAATCGCCTTCACTGCCGCCACAATTCCCTCCATGTCGTGGACGTCGAGCACAATCGGGAAGGCGTCCACTCCAGCCATTTCTTTAAAAATAGCGCACTTCCCTTCCATGACCGGCAGGGCGGCCACCGGGCCGATGTTGCCGAGGCCAAGCACGGCCGAGCCGTCGCTCACCACCGCCACGGTATTGCGCTTGATCGTGAGTGTACGGGCCGCTTCAGGGTGCTTCGCGATATACGAAGACACCGCTCCCACGCCTGGCGTATACATCGTGCTCCACTCATCACGGGTTTCGAGCTTTCCCTTGCTGACGATGGAAATTTTTCCCCCGAGCTTTTTGTGGAGCGTAAGCGCCAATGCCGCATAGTCTTTTTTCTTGCCTGAAGCCTTCCCAACACTTTTAGTAGCTGGGGTAGTGGCTCGGGAAACAGGACGCGTAGTTTTTTTAGGTGCTGACTTCTTTTTGGTAGGCATGGAAGAAAAATACAATGCGAATAACTCGGCTAGTATAACGCATGAAGGGCGGCTGACGTGACCAAGACTTTGGTCACGTCAGCCGCCCCACCCTCAATCCGCCGCATCTTCGCGCCGATCGCGCACCTTCACATATGCCACCGAGCAGTGTTCAGGACAGTAGGGCTTTCCCCTGACAGCCTGCCCTACACAGAAGCGGAAATTCTGCGCACCTGGGTTACCAATAGGCCAGCAACACTGGCGCACCTCTCCCGACCGAAGGCGCGGCTGCTTAGTTTGCTGTGTTGAGTCGCTCACACTTCCAGAAGAGCTCTCACGCAGAAGCCGCAGTTTACGTAGGTCAGGTGGCTCAGGCGGACCAAATTGCGGCTTCAAAGACTTGGCAGCGAGGTTCCGCCCGTCGATACGCGGCAACACTTGACCACCCTTCGGCTCGCTTCCCCGCCGTGGACCAGTACCAAGCGGATTTGGTCGAGCTGGCAAATTCAGCCGGTGCGCCTTTCCTACACAGCGTTTTTACCGATACCCATCCGTCGACCAATTTCAGCTGTCGAATGTCCATCACTCCACAGCATTCTCAGTTGCTTGATTGCTTTTATGGTCCAAGCCATGCTAACTCTCCCTGTTTTTCCTGTGATTTACTATACATAATTTACCCCTCCTTTGCCAGCAAACAAAAAAGCCGGTTTCGAGGAACCGTGCTGTCTCCCGGGAGCAGGGTTACTAACCCTGCTCCCGACCGTGCCTATGCCGCCTCACCGAACATCTTGTCCCGAAGTCGGGCGAGCAGATTGATTTCTTCATCCCACACGAACTCCACCCGGTACCAGAGGCAGTGCAGTTGCTGCCGTTCCACCGCCGGCGATGGCACGCGCGGCAGAGAAGGAACAACAGCATCCTTGCCCCCTCCTTGAGCATAGGCTGGCGGCGAGCCCCACCAAAAGAGCAGTGCAAGAAAACCTATCTTGATTGCTTTACCCATCTGCAGCCCTTCCGTTTCATTTCTGCGACAAGCCCACGCACCACTTAATCAAATTGAGCGACTCCTAGCAAGTGGGTCTCGACACCGCCGGCGTGATAGGGCAAAGTGCATTACTCATTTATACGTAAAGTTGAGGTGGGTTTGAAATAATAGGCATAGAAAAAAGCGGGGTCGGAGCGTAGTAGTGCTCCTTCCCCGCCTTGATGGCGTAACAACCACATAGTGGTCGTTCCGCTCCTTCCTCCCGGCTACGCCGCGAGGAGCAACTCCTTCGTCGGCTCGGGCACCTCGGCCGACCGCGAGCACGGAGTGAGCCCGTTGGCCAGCACCGCGAGGGTGTAGGCCCGCCGGAGATTGTAGGTGCCCTCCTCGGCACCCCTGAAGGCGACCATGCTCCCCGCCGGGCACAGGCCGAGCGCCGTGAGCAGGTGGACGTGCCGCCGCCCCTCGTAGACCCCGACCACGATCGCGTCCCGGCGATAGGTGAGGAGGACGATCTCCATCGGCTGCGGCACCGCATCGCGCTCCCGCAACATGGTGGCGAAGCCACGCTTGAGCTGCGCGGCGACCGCGGCCTTGTAGGCGCGCGACTCGACCGGACTGAGCGCCTGGCCATTGAGGAGGTCGGAGAGCGGGGTGGCATACACGACCCTCCCCTGCGCGCCCTCCTCGAGGTACGCGATGACCGCCCGGTCATCAACGCACATGAGAATGACACAGATGCGCTGGCTGTACTGCGCGAGCCACTGGCTCACCGCGACAGAAGCGCTCCAGAGGAGCTTGCCCTGCGCGTCGGTGACGCGCAGGATGGCCGCCAGGCCGCTCGGCTTCCTGGTGTAGTAGACGGTGTAACCGGAATCGGCCACCGTGATGCAGTGCTCGGTCATCTCACTCTCCCTTAGCCGCTCGGGAATCGAGCGGCTTACTAACTACTATAATAGCATACTTATATTAAAAAGTCAAGTAAAACCAGCCTTATTTCGATAGGGTATACTATTTGTCATGCTCCCTACCGACCTCCTGTCTGCGCACTTTCGCCTCGACCTCACCCACCAAAGAGCGCTCAAAAAGCTTGGCATTGCGACCGTCTACGACCTACTCCTCCACCTGCCGGCCCGCTACGAAGACATTAGTGACGTCCAGTCGGTCGAGGGTCTCGGGAAGGGGCAAGACGCTATTGTCTATGGCCAACTCTCGGGCCTTAAGACCCGCAAGGCCTGGAAGAGCAAAGTGCCGATCGCAGAGGGCTACATCGAAGACGGTTCGGCCAAGATCAAAGTGATGTGGTTTAACCAGCCGTACCTCGCCAAGATGTACCAAAACGGTACGTACGTGAAGCTCGCTGGCAAAGTGGCCGGGAGCGAAGGGAAACTCTATCTGAGCAACCCCGAAGTAGAGCCACTCGACGCCCTCCCCATCGATCGCCACGACTCCATCTTTAAGGGTACCGGGAGCGGTGACGACACCCTCTACCCGGTGTACCGCGAAGTGAAAGGGGTCACGAGCAAGTGGTTGTACCACACCGCGCTTAAGTGTTTTGAAAAGGGGGTGCTCGCCCTCATGAAGGATCCAATTCCGAAAAGTATTTTAGAGAAATATCACCTGCCCGAGCTCGCCACCGCCCTCGTGTGGATCCACGCACCCAAAAAGCGCGAGCACGCCGAAAGCGCCCGCAAACGCTTTGCCTTTGAAGAAGTGTTTTACATCCAAGTACAGAAGGCGCAGGAGCGTGCGGCGGTGAGCGCTGCCACCACCTACTCGATCGATGTGCGTCCCACCGACGTCGTTGATTTCGTCGAACGCTTCCCCTTCCCGCTCACCGCCGCGCAGGAAAACGCTATCGCGACTATTATTGGTGATTTCAAAGGCAATCACGCTATGTCTCGTCTTCTCGAAGGGGATGTGGGGAGTGGCAAAACGGCGGTCGCGGCCACGACTGCTTATACGGTCGTAACCTCTCGACCACCAGAGGGAGCGAATAAGAAACTCGAATTTGGTAATTTACAAGTCGCCTACATGGCCCCGACGGAAATTTTGGCCAAGCAACACTTTGAGAGCTTTATCGAGTACTTCAAACATCTCCCTATCCAGATCGGCCTCATCACTGGCAGTGGCTGTATGAAATTCCCCAGCAAAAGCGACCCGGAGAAGCCAACAGCCATTTCCAAAGCCCAACTCCTCAAGTGGGTGAAAAACGGTGAGGTGCCCATTCTTATCGGGACCCATGCGCTCATATACAAGAGTGTCGAATTTAAGCACCTGGCGTACGTTATTATCGATGAACAACATCGCTTTGGCACGGGCCAGCGCAAGAAATTAGCAAAGAAAGAGGCGCGGCTGCCGCACCTGCTTTCCATGACCGCCACCCCCATCCCCCGCACCCTCGCGCTCACTATCTACGGTGACCTCGACATCACCCTCTTAGATGAAATGCCCAAGGGCCGGAAACCCGTCATCACTAAAATTGTCGGTCCTGGTGAAGAGAAGGCGATGTACGATCATGTTGAACAAGAACTGGCTGCGGGACGACAAGCATACGTAATCTGTCCACGTATCGCTGAACCCGATCCTGAAAAAGAAATGGCAGTGAATACGAAAAGTGTTATCGCGGAGGCGGCGCGTCTTAAAAACGAAGTTTTTAATAAGCGCCGCCTCGCGGCGCACCAAGGCAAAAATAAAC
>JALHRC010000007.1:0-13954 GCA_022841645.1 Minisyncoccota bacterium | reverse complement strand
ACCTATTTTTTAACCCCGCCCCGCCTCGCGGCCCTTCACGGCAAAATGACCCCTAAAGAAAAAGACCGCATCATGGCTGAATTCGCGGCGCACAAAATCGACGTGCTGGTCGCCACCTCAGTAGTTGAGGTGGGAGTGAGTGTAGCAAACGCCACCAACATCATCATTGAAGGGGCCGAGCGTTTTGGCCTCGCTCAGCTCCATCAGCTGCGTGGCCGGGTGATCCGTGGCACGCACCAACCCTACTGTTTTGCCGTGACCGCGAGCAAGAGTGATAAAACACGTGATCGGCTGAAGGCGCTCGCTACTGCAAAAAACGGCTTTGAACTTGCCGAACACGACCTCACCTTCCGTGGCGCAGGTGAACTCTACGGTCAAAAGCAGTCAGGCCTCTCCGACCTTGGCATGGAGGCAATCAAAAACCTAAAGCTGGTTGAGGCCGCTCGTACCGAAGCTCGTCACTTAGTTGCTACCCACCCCGATCTCCCTCGCCACTTCCCGCTGATTGCCGAACGCGTCGCACGTCTCGGCGAAGTGCTCCATATGGAATAATAAGTGCTATGGAACACAGAGAAAACGTACCAACAATTGATGTGGGGTTTGATGTAGTAGCGAGTACCGCCCTCGGTGTTTTTATTCACACCAAAGAAGAAGCGGCCGTACTCGAGAAACTCAATAGTCCAATTGATTGGACTATTGAACAAACGCACCCGCTCCACGCCGCTTTGTTTGCCGGGCGCGATACAATTGCTCTCTTACTCGTTGAAAAGGGCTCCCCAGTTACCAGTCGAACGCTTTCCCTCGCCTACCGTTTTGGCAACCCACAAACGTTCCGAACACTACTTACTGCGTATGCACACACCTTTCCGCAGGATGAATATATCTCCGCCATCTTTTTAAATGCAATAAGAAATATCGACTTATTCACTGTTACTACCCTCCTTCCACAACTCACTGACATTAATGTTACCGATTACTTTCATGGTTTTACCGGGTGGACTGCCCTCCATCATGCCTGTCGCGTCTGCAACGTGAAATTGATCGACCTACTCTTAGCGGCTGGTGCTGACCCGAATCTCCACAATAATCGAGGCCAAACCTGTCTTGATTTGCTTCACGGTCACCAGCAAACAATTTCACGACAACAGCGCCAAGCCGCCGCCCGTGCACTACTTGCGCATGGCGCCTGCTCGTCCCACCTATCCCCCTTACAAAAATTATTCTTACGGTACGGAATAGTCGTGTAGTGCACGAGTGAGACTGACCCATGCCCCTCATAACCAAGCGTGTCGCCGCCTCGGTGAAGTGCTGCAGATGGAGTGACCCGGTTTTTAAGCTCATTACCGCTCCATATCACCTCTTCCACTACGCCGATGCAATCCGTAAGATCACTCAACTGAAAAGTGTTTTTGAATTTTTTTAGTGTCAAACTTTGATTTGCTAAGAAGGGTGGCCACCATTTCTTGTGCTTGCTGTGCAGTCAACAGTCCTTGGGCCTTATTCATGGCCGGGAATGAACTATAAAATACCGCCACACCCATAAACACTCCCCCGGGGAGTTTAACGCTCCCTGTATATACACCCATCACCACCGCGTCATTGTATGAAACAAAATCATTATGAAGGACATACCCGGCGTAAGTGGTGCTTGCATAGCCAGCCTGCAAGGCTAACGTTTTATCCTTCATTTTCAACCCCTCTGCAGCAAACTCAGCAATCCCTTCTCTGTTAACTTCAGTAAGGATTGACCAGAAAAATTGACCCACTGGAGTTGATACCATGCTATATCCCAAGGTCGCACCACTATCTCTGTTAACGAATTCATACATGCGGAATGAACCATCTGCCTGAACAAGCTTTTTGTCAGTTGACTTTCCTACTCGGTACTTAACGGTGCCAGGATAGCGCAACGTCACGCCCAACTGCTTGTCACTAAAGGTTTTGGTCTTTTTAGCCACTGTGCCATTTGTGACAGTCGTCGTATATACCGCACGCAACAGCTCACCTGAGGTACCCCGGCGCATGAGGAGGGGCGAACGGGTACTGATGTTGTTATGTGGTATCTCTGCTAGTAGGGATGTTACCTGATCAGCGGCATAACTCGTTACTTCATTTTTAGCGAAGTCGGCATCGCTGGCGATCACCTGTGGCAAGAAGGTGAGCAACGTACCACTTGCGACCACCACACTCAGAAATACCCTTAGAAACATGGTACAGGCTATAAGAAGTAATACACTATCCTAGGACGCAGGTGCTTGGATAAGCTCTCAGATTACTCACCAACTTCAGATACAGCAATCGTATGTGGAAAAGTAGAGAGTGCGTCAACCCAGTCGTATCTCATACAATTTGGAATAAAAACAGGCGGGTCGGTGGCTACCGACCCGCCACATCCGCCAGGAACAATCGTGCGGACTATCCGCACTCGGCCTCTTCGAGCGCTTCCCCTTCCGCGTCATATGCCCGGGACGGTGACCCTGCGGTCTCGCCAGCTTCCTCTCCCAGAGCAGTCGTCGAGCTTTCGTCTTCCAAACTCATTGGATCATCAACCCTTGTTACAGGCACAATGTCGTGCCAGCAACACTATACACGACCAGAATGAAAACACCGGTGGTTGTTCCCATAATTTATGGGCATGCTTAATGTGGGCGCAGAGGGACTCGAACCCCCAACGACGATTGTATAAGAATCGTGCTCTACCATTGAGCTATGCGCCCGTGCGTATCCATTTTAGTGACATCATAATGTACTCCCAAAGTGCCATACTGCCAAGGTATACGTTACAGGTACCATGGCCATAGCCTGTCTTAAATGTGATGTCTGTTAGCGCAGATGTTTTAACGTAAGGGGTTAAAAACTGATTCTGAGAGAGGTTAAGCAATTGTGCCCAAAACCGAGTCTCTTCCTTTATATTCATATCAGTGTATAGATGCAATCGTATTCTTACCTTTGAACGTTCGACACCAAGGACCTCTAACCATCTTAGGAAAAATCGAATTACTTCCGGATCTGTATTTGAGACCGTAACTGTGCCGCGCATGGTTTTAGCGCCTTCTCCCCAATACAAGAATAAACCTGTCAAAAAAAGTTCACGCTCGTTGAGGTTCCCAATGTCGTTCTTGGCTTTTTCGTATGCCAAGCCTAAGCGGTCATCACGTTTTTTCTGCATTGTGGCACGATAGCGTTCAATTCTTTTTGGACTAAAGTCCCTGACTGCCCGCATCTGCTCCGGTGATAATGGCATATCACGCAACCACAAACTTAAGGAGCTCTTACCGACTTTTAGTAAGGCTTTTATTTCCGAGTAAGTTTTACCCTGCGCTCTCATTTTTCGCGCACGCTCCTTATCTAAAGTTCTTCTTTTCATTACTATAAATAATAGAACCTCTGAATGACATTCAAAACACTATTTATTCACAAGTTCAATTAAAGCCATGCGTGCTACGCATGCACAATTTTCAAAACGGGACAGGAATTCGTATCCACCGCAATGCTATACTAACGAACGATGCAACGCTTCTTTGCTGGTCGTTCTTTGTATATTGCCATTGCCACCCTCTTTATCAGCGGGGCAGTATTTCTCATCTACAGTGCACTGCGCCCCACGGCGGCGCCGGCAGTCATCGCCACCGTCGATGAGGGTGAAGTGCGACACTTAGTGTCGGTCTCGGGTACCATCCGCGCCGAAAACACGGCCGAGCTCGGCTTCCCCGTGGGTGGGATCATTGAGAAAGTGCATGTGCGCAAAGGCGACGTGGTAGCGACGGGAACACCACTTGTAACACTTAGCAGTGATGCATTGCGAGCAAGTGTTTTAGAAGCACAGGCTACGCTCGCCCGGGCGCGCGCTGAAGAGGCCGAACTTCGCTCAGGCGCCGGCAGTGAGACGCGCGCGGCGGCCGAGGCCACAGTGCGTCTTAAAGAGGAGGCCCTAACACGCACCCGCGCCGATGAAGCGGAGAAAGTAGCGGCCGCGCGGCGCGCACTCTTGTCGGGTGGACTAACCGCCACCGCCGACGACACACGAGAAGATGCCCCCGCACCGATAATTAGCGGCAGCTACCTCTGTGAGGCCACGGGTACCTACACCCTTTCTTTCTATAATTCAGCCAGTGCCTCTGGCTATTCGATGAAAGTGAGCGGCCTCGAGTCGGGCACCTTCGCGGCCTCCGCCGACCAGGCCATTGCCTTCGGTGTCTGTGGGCTGCGCGCCCAGCTCTCGCCAGGCGCCTACTACCACAATTCAGAGTGGACGGTAGAAATTCCAAATACCAAAGCTGCCATCTATACGACTAATCAAAATGCGTACGAGCTAGCACTCAGTGCAGCGGAGCGAGCCATTGCCATCGCCGAGCGCGAACTCACCCTCGCCAAAGCCGATGCTAGTGTTACCGTAGCGCCCGCTCGAGAAGAGGCGCTCGCCCGCGCTGTGGCCGACACAGCAAGTGCACAAGCGCAGCTCAGCCGGGCACTCGCCAACGAGCGCGATAGCACACTCCTTGCTCCCTTCTCGGGCACAGTAGTAAGTGTCGAGGCAGTGGCGGGCGAAACCGTTGCGAGTTCCCCCGTCGTCACCATTCTTTCCTCCGACCGTTATGAGCTCATTGCCCGTGTACCAGAAATCGATGTAGGGAAACTCACCATTGGCCAGCGCGCAGAAGTAATCTTCGACACGTCGGTCAATGAGCCACAATCAGCAACAGTCGACTTTATCTCCCCCGCAGCTGCCACTATCGACGGTGTCGCTTACTATGAAGCCCGACTTACACTCGATAGTTTTCCGCCCTGGCTGCGCAGTGGCCTCAACGCTGACATCGATATCATAACGGCATCACAGAAAGGCCCTCGCCTCCCTCGACGGTTTGTAAGTGACGTGGACGGCGAAGCCGTCGTGGCCGTGATGGGTAGAGATGGTACCACCTCGAGCACCACCATCACAGTAACCCTCTACGGGAACGACGGCTTCGCCGCTATCGTGGGACTACCCATCGGGCAGCGTGTGGTAGCACCATAAGTACCATGCGCTCACTTCGCATCGGTCTTCTCCTCGGCCTTCGCCAAATCCAAAGGGCCAACTTTTGGACCACCGGACTCATCATCTTTGTGATGATGCTTACCTTCCTCAACCTGATTGCTGTTTCGGGTATCCTGGTCGGTCTCATTGCCGGCGCCGAAGCAGCGGTGCGAGAACGATCGTTAGGCGACATCATCCTCTCACCTCGGGACGATGAGGATCACATCCTAGAAACTGAAGCGGTAGAACGTCAGCTCTCTGCTTTTCCCGAAATCATCGCCTACTCAGTGCGCTATCAAGGTGGCGGTGAGCTCGAGGCCAACTACATGGAGCGTCGTGACCTGCGTGGCGAACGGGACATCGCTGCCGTAAGCGTAACCGGTATCGACGTGGAGCGCGAACTTGCCATGACCGGTATCAACCGTGATATTGTAGCTGGTGAGTTTCTCGCCCCTGACGACGAAGGGTACATCGTGCTTGGTGCTCTCTACACCGAGGAGTACGCCTCGAACTTTGGCGATATTTTTGAAACGGTTTCTGGTGTCGAGCCTGGCGACACCGTGCGACTTACCATTGGCGAGGTGAGTAAGGAGTTTGTCGTCAAAGGCATCCTGCAGTCCAAGGTCGACGAAGTGTCTTTAAATACCTACATCCCCGAACGTGAGTTTCGCCGTCTCTTTGGCCGCATCGACCGCAATGCCGATCAGATTGTTATAAGGGTAGAAGAGCCCGCACGAAACGACGAAGTAAAGGCTGCCCTCGTGGGGCTGGGACTCGAGCGCCAAGCCAAAATCCAAACGTACGAGGAAGGCAAACCAAAATTCATCACCGACATCAAGAACACCATGAACCTGCTTGGCACCTTCATTGGCTCGATTGGTATCGTCGTAGCGTCTATCACTATCTTCATCATCGTGTTTATCAATGCCCTCTCGCGCCAGCGCCAGATCGGCATCCTCAAAGGCATCGGTATCGACCGCCGCGCCATCGAACTAGCGTACGTAATGCAGGCGGCTTTTTATGCGCTCGCCGGCTCTGCCCTCGGAGCCCTCCTTACCTACGGTTTTCTGCTTGGCTACTTTGAACGCAACCCGATCAAATTCCCCTTCAGTGACGGCATTCTGGTAGCCGACCCCGAGGAAACAGCACTGCGCTTTGTCGTACTGTTTACCATTACCCTCTTTGCCGGTTTCCTTCCGGCCTGGCTCATCGTACGTAAGAATACCCTCAACTCTATCTTGGGACGCAAGTAATACTTTTTCACTATGAGCACTCTCATCACCACCACTAATGTAGAACGCACCTTCGGCACCGGTGCCCTCACCACCCGCGTCCTTAAGGGTATTTCTATGACCGTTGAAGCGGGTGAATTTCTCGCCATCATGGGCAAGTCCGGAGCAGGTAAGTCGACGCTCATGTATCAACTCTCACTCCTTGATGAACCCACCGCCGGTCACATCATGATCGACGGCACGGACGTCGTAGCACTAAACGAGGTCGAGGCCACCACCTTCCGCCTCAATACCCTGGGCTACGTATTTCAAGACTATGCCCTCGTGCCCGATCTCTCAGCTGAAGAAAACGTGATGTTGCCGCTTCTTATGCGCGGCGCCGCCTGGGAGGCCGCTCGCCTGACCGCTCGGGGCGCTATCGACGCCGTCGGCCTTGAGGGCAAGTACGGCAACCTACCAGCTGAACTCTCCGGTGGCGAACAGCAGCGCGTCGCAATCGCGCGCGCGGTCGCAGGCAAGCCAAAAATTCTGTTTGCTGATGAACCCACGGCGAACCTTGATAGCATTTCTGGTCGCGCGATTATCGACCTTATCACCCGCCTCAACCAAGAGAACGGCCAGACGGTTGTGATGGTCACTCACGAACGCGAGTACGCCATGGGTGCTAATCGCATTATCCATATGGAAGATGGGCAGATAACAGGTATCGAAGAGCTGCGTCCACTCTAGGTCAACATTTTGTATACAGCAAAAACCGGCGGCCCCTTGGGGCCGCCGGTTTTTATTCTTCCCTCCTCACTTCCTATTAATTTGCCATTATGGCACCAAACTCACTACGGTACTCAGACGGTGGCAGCAAAAGCTGTGTCTTCATTCCAGAATTACTTGGTGCAGCATTCCAGTTGAATTGGATCAGCTGCACGCGATAGCTACCACTAGTTGTTGGATCAACCGTTACTGTCAGTTCAAATGTTTCGGTCGACCCTTCGTCTACTTTAAAGTAATTTCCTTCCTCGTCGGCTGTACTGAGTAATATTCCCGTCACGCGCATTGACGACGTGGCGCCCTCAACACGGTAGTTAACGCCAGCAGTAGCATCGGTCCGACCACGCACGGCACTCTTCGGAACATACACATCTCCCCCTACCGCACTAATCTCATATGAGAGTGTGAATTCACCAAGAGTGTTATTTTGTCCACTCACCTCAAATGAGCTTTCAAATGAACCAGCATTCAACACTGCACCAGCAGACACAAGCCGGTGCGTATTACCAACGGCTACACCGGCCATATCAGCAGCCGCTAAAACATTAGCGGATTCAGCTACCGTCAAATTGCGTTCGGCGTTACCAACTTCAGCTTTTATTGTCGTATTATGTGGGTAGACGGCATCTTCTCCTTGAGGATTAATGTTTGCCAACACTCTCACCGTAATACTTTTTCCCGCTTCAATTTCAACATCACCATCGATGTCGTAGTTAAATACAAACGAGCGAGTCGAGCTGGTGGGGAGATTTTCTGGATCAAAGATTTGTCCATCAATTTCCAGAAACACATCATCCACTTCAATCACTTTGGCTAAAGGTGCTGATGATGTTAATTTTACGGCTAACTGATCAAATTGAACATCATCACCTTTGGCGGTGATAGTGTATTCAAGCAAAGCGGTATCAGTTTCAAGATCTTTTGAAACAACAATGCTCATAGCATCAGGATTGCCAGCACCGACTTTAAATTCCAACGAACCTCTTTCGTCAGGAGTATTGTCGCCATCATCACCTTCTTCGCTTGGAGTGTAATTAAGTGGCACTACTACTGAGGTGCGAGCAGTTTCCTTACCACAGAGCAAACGCAGCTGCGCTGGATACGTCCCCATTGTAGGTACCGCAACACTGAGCGACCCCCTACCAGCACGTACTGGCATAGCGGCGAAAACAACATTGCTCTGATGAGCACTCATGAGCTGTAATAGGCACTCTTTGGCTTTTCCCGTATTCCACGAGATAGTCGCAGCAGCACGAGACTGCAAAAACACTGGACCGGTTGATCCATTAACTTTAAGAACAAGTCCGCCTGTACTTTTCACATCACTAATACCACGTACTTCACCGCGCATCTCTATTGGTCGCTTGGCTTTTGTCGAAGACGCGTAGTCTATAAGACGCTGCTTCACGTTCTGTTTGGTACTACTACTCACACTTCCCGTTGGCGCTTTGAGGCGCTCCAGTAGTAGTTCGTAGTGTTCGACGTGCTTTTTCAGTTCGGCGATCCTACGTTCGACCATGGCAATACGCTGTGCCGTTGCCCGTTCGTTTCGCTGCTTCACATTCTGTCCGATAAATTTCTTTACGTCCTTCTCTAATTTTTCGGGAGTAACGGTGACGGTAGACGTCCCGCTCTCCTCTGCATATGCAAACTGCGCAAAGACTCCAACAACTCCTACAGCCACAGCGGCCGCCAAGGCGCTCCCGATGAGACTCATACTGCTACAACGTCGAATCATGGTAATTTTAATTTTATAACGCAACAAAAATGACGCCTGTTGCTGGCGCCCTCCATACCCACGACTATACGGCACGTAGAAAATAAAAATAGTGGGCGGTGGGGATAACAACACAGCACCCCACAAAGTGGGGTGCTGTGTTGTTATCCCTTCTTCTTATCTCTCACCTTCTTCCCTACCCCTTCCACTGGTCAATTCGTTCAAACAGCAGTTGACCGTAGTGACATTCCACAACGTCACCAAAGCCATATGCAGCTGAGTTTTTGTGAAAAGCCCGACACGCAGCGACCGCTTGGACCATACTGCCCTGTCCAGTTTTTTTGGTGCGACCGTTAAGAGTAATTTTGTAGGTGTCGGTCGCTGGCAGCAGTGGATCAGGCTGTATGTTGAAGATCACCTTAGCTTTGATAGGATCCTCCCTCGTGATACACGATACCTCCACCGAACCAAGCACACCGCCTCTTCTGGATACAATGACCGCTCCGGAAACAGCATAGTCGGTAGTACGTGGATCTTGGATCACCTTGTTGAAAGTGAGACGTTCTCGCTCGACGGGAGTAGTGTCGTAGATTTTTGATACAACACAGTGTTTTACATACACCCCTTCTGGCGGCCTCACTCGAAAAACAAAGTGGCCAGTGGTATTAGTAACATTAATTGTTTCTTGACCTTCGTATCCCTCGACTTCTATCTCAACGAGCTTGTCATCAGTTGACACACTGTCAGAGAGTCGACTGATGGTAAGCTCTGCTTCCGCCGTTCGATCTTTTCCATCTTGGTAAACCGACTGGCAAATGATCTTATAGCGTAGTGGCGTATTGTCACCATCTTTCCAGCCCACGTCGCGCACCTGGTAAACTCCCGTGGGAGACAAATTTGTCGCTAGCTCTCTAATGTTGAACTCACCCCACACCTGGAAGAGGGTGCACATACTGACATTTGTTCCTTGCCAACGAAATGTGATAGGTTGTCGAGATGACTCATTGTCAACCATCGTCGGGTTGGCCGAGAGGGTCACACTCGGTTTTGGAATCTCGGTACCCTGATTGGTTACAGAACGTTGCTCCAGTAACTGCATAATAAGCTCGATCAGCCGCATGATTTCTTGGTCGCGACCAGTTGTTTGTGCGGCAGCGGTCAGCGGCAAGCTGGTGAGTAGTAGTGCGGTCATCGCCACTCACACCACCCATCGCTTCAGAACCGTTGTAGTAACGGTACTCATATTTAGAAATATTCTTATACTATTTTTAATAGGCACATAGCACGTACCCCACCACTATCGTAACCCCCCACAAGGGGCGAGCAATGAAGGTTGGTTGATAGGTGAGCGGGCGGGCACCTATGGTGCCCGCCCGCATTTCCATCCGCACTACCCCGCCGGTGGTGGTACTGGTCGCTCGGCCAGTACTTTAGTAGGATCGGCAACGTGCTCGTCTGCTTCACGCTGCTTTTTAAAGGCATCGCTGATCGGTACCCCCTCTACCTTCAGTAACGCTTCGTACTCTTCGCGTTCAAGTGTTTCTACCTCCGCTAGCCGGTGCGAGATGTTGTCGAGCGCGGTGCGGTACTTGGTGAGAATCTCACGCGCTCGCACCTTTCCATCTTCAATAATCTTGGCAACCTCGTCATCAATCATCTTGGCAACTTGTGGCGAATAGCCACGGTCCTCTGAATGACCACCGCCAATTAGACGCCCTCCGGTGCCTTCGAGTGCGACGGGACCAAGCACGTCACTCATGCCGTATTTAGTCACCATGTCACGGGCGAGATTGGCTACTACCTGGAGGTCATTGCTCGGCCCGGTCGAGAGATCATCAAATACCATCTCTTCGGTCACGTAGCCGCCAAGCGTCATCGCGATGTCGTCGAGAAATTCTTTCCTCGTGTGCATGCGACGGTCTTCGTCGGGCAGCTTCAGCGTGTAACCCGCCGCACGGCCACGACTAATGATAGAAATCTTTTGTACCGGATCAGCGTACGGAAGAACCGACGCGACGAGCGCGTGGCCGACCTCGTGGAAGGCGGTGATCAGTCGTTCGCGCTTGCTGAGGACATGACTCTTGCGCTCGGGTCCCAGCATCACCTTCTCGATCGAACGGATAAGATCAAACTGCCCTACCGTCTTACGCTTTTCGCGCGCCGCCAAAATGGCTGCCTCGTTCATCAGCGAGTACAGGTCGGCACCAGAAAAGCCCGGGGTACGCTGCGCAATTATCTCAAGGTTCACGTCCTCCTGAAGTGGCTTCTTGCGGGCGTGCACTTTCAAAATCTCTTCACGATCCTTGCGGTCGGGAAGGTCGATCGTGACACGCCGGTCAAAGCGGCCCGGGCGCAGAAGCGCGGGGTCGAGTACATCGGGGCGGTTGGTGGCCGCCATCACAATCACCTTAGCATTTGGCTCAAAGCCATCCATCTCGACCAAGATCTGGTTGAGGGTCTGCTCACGCTCGTCGTTGCCGCCGCCAATACCCGTACCCCGCACCCGTCCTACGGCGTCGATCTCGTCGACAAAGATAATCGCTGGTGCCGTCTTCTTGGCCATCGAGAAAAGGTCACGTACGCGCGAAGCGCCGACACCGACAAACATCTCCACAAACTCCGAACCAGAGATCGAGAAAAACGGCACGCCAGCTTCGCCAGCAACCGCACGCGCAAGCAGGGTATTGTGATTAAGAAATCCACCGGCCACAAAATTATGGTGGTGCGGAACAGTCAAATCAAAGACCCGGGCATGACCGTCTGCAATGCTGGTCACTTTGGTGAAGAAGAAGTCACCGGAGGCTAAGCGAGTGAGTTGCTGTATTGCGGCCGTTTTCATTACCGCCGGAGCGAGTACAGAAACGCCCGCGATAAACGTCTGCAGCCCCTTCGCGGAAGGGGTACGTTCACCGGTCATATAGCGCTTAGTGTTCTTATACAGTGGTTCGTCGTAAAACGCTCGGTCGCGGGCTTCCACCTGCACCGCCTCTTTCCACACACTCGCTATCGCGGTTTGTTGGTGGGGAATTAAGTTTATATTAGTATTCCGCTGTTTTAAAACACACGCCGCTAGCCGCGCTTTTTTATGCGCTACGGTAAAGCCAACGGTTTCCTCAAAGTGCTCCACAAAGTCACCATAAATGGTGAGGTACTGCTGCAACGTTCCGTTATATTTTTTAGGTCGCTCGTACAATCGGCTTACGATGCCGATATTGAGGAGAGCCAAGTGAACCTCAGTGGCGAGTGTACCACTGGCGGTTGAATAGGAAACGGCACCAGTACGCTCGACCGAGCCGTCAGAGTCGAATAGTCCACGCAAGAAGGCGGTTACATATTCCCGTGGTGCCAACCTGATCCACTCAGGCATACGCTTATGTCGAGCATAAGTTTCTTCAATACCCCACTCGCGTAATTGTCGTTTGGCCGCAACCGAACGTATTTCATAGTCATAGGATCGCGAGGTGACTTTGGAAAACGTCGTACCTAAGTACGTCGCGGCCGTCGCTTGCATGGACTCTAGCACTTCAGGATCAGCAGTGCTAAAAATGATGCGATCTTTTATCGTGAGACACCCGTCGCCTACCAGTACGCCAAGGAAGTAGGCTACATCTACATGCGGAATACGCGTATACCGGCCGAACATATTTGATCCGCGACTGACGGCTACATGTTCACCCTCCTTAATCTCGTCGAGACGCTTAAATGCCAACCGCCCACTGTCAGTCATAACCACAATCGGATGCTCAAAAGTTCCTTCAATCGAACCACCAAACTCGGTACTAATCTTTTTTGTTGCCTGTTCACCAAGCTCATACCAATGGGAAGCTTCCTTATGTTCAAATTGCAGCGTTTTTGGATCCACCGCCACGATGTCCAGTCCTTCAACGGTATTATCATCACGAACCGTAAAGTATTTTGGCACATCAGCGATAGCAACTAGCCCTTTGTTGGTTAAGAGGAGCGTTTCTCCGGTAATACATTTCCCCGTACCCGGCGCACCCATCATCATCACGCCTTTGGGGATCTCGGCACCAATGTCGAGAAACTTCTTGGGGTTCTTGAGGAAGTCGACAATTTCTTCGAGCTCTTGTTTAGCTTCTTTCGCTCCAGCCACATCTTTAAAAGTGACTTTCTGTGCAGTGTCATTAGGGTCAATCATGCGGGCCTTGCTCGAGCCAAAGTTAAGCGCCTGCATCCCTGCCCCTTTTACCGAGCGCGTGAAAAACCAAATGATGACACCGAGGAACAGGAGTGGAAACAAAAACGGTGCAAACTGCGAAAACCAATAGCCAAAGCCCGTCTCGCGCTGGACGTCGATGGTAACTCGTGAGAGTTCCTCGGCGGTTACGCCAAGGTTGGTGAGTGACTCGGTGACCGAGGCGTCGACTTCACGCTTGGCTTCACCGGCTTTGCGCGTTTCGTCGACGTAGGCAATTTCCAGCGTCGCCCCGCGCACAACAATCTCCTTCACCTCCCCCGCCTTCACCTGCGTCACTACTTGCGAGAGGGAAAGCTCTTCTGGCTTCTCCTGTGAACCCGTGAGATACGAAAAGGCCAAGGTAACAATGATCATGAGGACCACCGCACCGAGCATGTTGTTCCAGCCATTGCCGGGACCCAACTGCATGCGACTCCCCAGTTCGCGCAAAGAAGAGCGGCGCTCCTCGGGCTCACTGCCTTCACCCTGTCCGTCGGGCGTGCGCTCACGCACCGGCGTAGGCTCGGAGGCCTCCGTCGGCTTTCCATCGGGCTTTTCACTATGAGTTTTGGTATCAGACATACGTCGCGCATTATACAGAAATTGGCCCTAAAAGCGAGAAAAAGTCTAGAGCGCGTCAGCATCCATTCAATTTGCTATAGTGGTAGCCATGGCTACCTACGCCACTAATCGTAAAGCGCATTTTGACTTCGAGCACCTCGACACCTTCGAGGCTGGTGTTGTGCTGCTCGGTACCGAAGTGAAATCAGTGCGCAGTGGGCGGGCACGCCTTGATGGCGCCTATGTGGTGATTCGTGGCGGCACTGCTCTCCTTATAGGGGCTAGTATTCCCGCCTTTCAGCCCATCAATACTGATACAAATTATGATCCGGAGCGGGCGCGGGGGGGCGGTTTTTTTTATAAATATTATTTGCTTATCGGTAGTAATTTTTATTAAATTTTTTTGGTATTAAAAGTTGACGTGGGTTTTTATTTTATATTTGAGACGGGTTATACTTTGTTTATGG
>JALHRC010000006.1 GCA_022841645.1 Minisyncoccota bacterium | reverse complement strand
GGCGGGGGCGTACGCCCCCGCCACCACTCCTCACGTCTCACGCTAATTCAACTTGCACGCACCGCGGCGGGACCGTCGCGCCCCCATTCGTCCGCAAACAAGTTGCTGTCGCAGCCCCACCTGTCGCGGCACCAGTGGAGGTAGCGGACGCACAGGTCGCCATCGTAGTCGCGGTAAGTCGTCCCCCAGAAGTAGATGTACTTGCCTTTCCACTCATCGGGAATGAGGTGTGGATTGGCAAGCAGGTAGTCGAGGACGTTGGCGTTGAGGCACGGCTTGTCGGCCAGCCGCTCACGGAGCTTGTCGCCCATGATGTACTTCCCATTCTTCTGGCCGTCATCGAGATAGAACTCGATTTGCGACCGGTCGAAGGTGAACTGTCCGCCCTGCTTGTGCTCTTCGACCCTGCAGCCGTCGGGAACGAAGGGGTCGGCATCGCAGTCGATGACACGGTCAAGCGGCGTGGTCCTCAGTGCCTTCGTCAGCACCACAGTCAACACTTCACCATTCAGTGCCCAGTATTGGGCAGTTGCGGGCGGGAGGTCGCGAGGCAATGCCTTCATGACCATCGCCGCAAAGTTAGCGAATAGGCCGACAGGAAGGGTGTTTCCGTTCTTCACGGGGTGTTCCTTTGTCTTGCCAGCGGGCCTGACCACCTCTGTGGGTTTGCCATAGCGGAGAATGACCTAAAAATAAGACACTTTCCGCTATGGCAAACTGCGTGATTTTTGAAAGAGCTACGTGTATATCATAACATATATTACTCTATTGTGCAAATAAACGTGGCCTTGTTTCAAGTCCCTAAGTCCACCCCAGCCTGATTAGCGTAATTTCTCTTGATCATTGCGTGCCCTGACACGAGGCCCGCATCTGCGTAGAAGCCGGCCAACTCTTTGTCACACACAAGATCAATCATGTAGAGGTGCTCGAGTTGCTCCAGCATACGCCGTACCAGCTCATGACCAATCCCCTGCTTTTGATACGCCGGAATAACTTCAAGAAAGGGGATGTACGCTGACAGAACGTTATCTGAGATGGCGGTGATATATCCCACTAATTGCTGAGTATCAGTATCGATAGCTAGCACTATAAAATCCGCGCTTTCAATACTCTTTATAAGCACCTCTGTACTCGGGGGCTTCGGCCACCCGTGAAAGAAATCACTTATAATTTTGCCTTCTAGGTCAGCCTTATTATTTGAATACAAGATTGTCATACACGATGAATGCTGTACCAAAATATCGAACATAGCAAGTAGGAACGCCGGTCAGACCTGAAGGTCTGACCGGCGTTGATGTTCATCCCTCCTTCTGCTCACTCCGTTTCCGGAAGATACGCCGCGCGGCTGGGGAATCCGCGATAGAAAGCGGTGTCGCCTGAGGTGAGGCGAAAGTAGAGATCCGCTCCGGGTCCCTGGCCACGCACTCCACCCAACTCGAGCCATCCCTGCCGATCTCGAAACGGCGCAAACTGCCGACTACTACGCCGCCGTTGTGTGAATGGACTGATGAGCACATCGTGCCCCAGCCGCTTCCGCCACGCCGTACGGCTACCCATAGCCATCCATTTCCCGGACGACCGCCAACGAAACTGCGGTGGTGGCATACCCCACGTATCGTACATGGCCATGCGCAGGTTCGCGAAGTTGCTGAGGTAGATGTCGGCATAGAGACGCCGCAACTCTCCGCCGGTGAGCAGGTGGGGTGAGCGCCGATGAGTGAGATAGCAGAGTTCGAGGACGAGCGCCACCAAGCCGGGGCTATGATCGAGGTTGAGGGCGAGCGAGCGCAGGGCACTCTGCGCACTGACCTTCTCTAGGGCGCAGTAGCGCACGTACATCTCCCCTGCCAGGAGACCACTCGAGACGAGGCTGCGTGAACCAAAGTCGACCAGTGGTTTCCCGCGCCGGAAAGGGTCGAAAGCACCTGGTGAAATCAGTTTTCCTTCCAGTTCGAAAAAAGCGATGCAGCTCGCAGGCGTTGGAAAGTCGAGCGCCGTCACGAGTCGCTCTTCCACTCGCTCTTCCAGCATCATGAGGTGTATCCCCTTGCCGACAGACGTCGGCCTTTGCGGTTGCGGTTACAAAAAACGAGCCCGAGAAAAGCCTACACCTCTCACCGATTATGTAAAGTAGCGGTGCATATGAAAGAAAACCCGCCATCACTAGCGGGTTTTCTTCCTCTACATCACTCTTTCATCAGCCGATGAGCAAAATTATTTGCTCTCTTTCTGCAGCGGTAAGCCAATATGGCGTAGAAATGCCTCAGCCTCTTTCTTGCTCTTAGCGCTAGTCACAATCGTGATGGCGAGACCAAACACATCCTTGAGCTCTTCTTCACCACACTCAGGAAAGATACTGTGCTCTTTCACACCAATGGTGTAGTTGCCCATACCGTCGATCGATGAGGTCTTGAGACCTTGGAAGTCGCGGGTTTGTGGGAGTGCTAGGTTGATGAGCTTCTCGAGGAAGTGCTCCATGCGCTTGCCGCGAAGGGTCACCTGGTAGCCGATGATTTCACCCTGACGGAGCTTGAATGAAGCGATCGACTGCTTGGCCGGACGACGTGCTGGCTTTTGGCCAGTGATGCGCGCGAGGCGGTTTTGGATGAGCGCAATCTTTTGCTTGTCCTTTTCGCGCCCAGTGCCGACTGAGATCACCACCTTCTGTACACGAGGGGCCTGCATGCGGTTTTTGTAGCCGAAGGTACCCTTGAGAGCAGTGTAGGCAGATGTGATCTTTGTGTTGATAGTTTCCATAAATAAATCGCTTAGATCTTTTTACCACTCGGGCGAGCAACGCGTACCTTCTTTCGCTTTTCACCCTCCCCTTCAAACTGGTAGCCTACGCGTACCGCCTTGCCACCTTCGGTGAGTGCCACATTGGAGACACTGATCGGCATCGGTTTATCGATGATCTGTCCCTGACTGCGGCTGCGGCGGCTGCCGCGGTGGCGCTTTACCATATTCACTCCCTCGACCACAACTTGGTGAGTGGCCGAAAGCGTCAGGCTCACCGTGCCGGTCTTGCCCTTATCCTTACCCGTACGCACCACGACCGTATCTCCTTTTTTGATTTTCATAGGCGATGAGTATTAGACGACCTCGGGAGCGAGGTTGACGATTTTCTGATAACCAGCTTCAGCGAGCTCACGCGGGATCGGGCCGAACACGCGGTTAGCGCGAGGCTCCTTCTTCACCTTGTCCACCAAGACCACAGCGTTGTCGTCGAAGCTCACGTACGAACCATCCTTGCGACGGAAGGGCTTGCGCTGACGCACAATCACACCGTACACAACGTCCTTCTTCTTCACTGCCTTGCGAGGCTCGGCAGTCTGCACCGAAAGCACCACCATCTCGCCAATTTCCGCATAGCGCTTCTTTGAGCCGCCGAGAATCTTGAACACCCGGCCAACTTTGGCGCCGGTGTTGTCGGTGATCTTCACAATTGTTTGTGTCTGGATCATACCTAGGCAGTTTTAACGAGCTCGAAATGCTTGCGACGACTCATTGGCCGGGTCTCGCGAATGTCGACGATCTCCCCTTCCTTGGCAGTGTTGCCAGCGTCGTGCACGAGAAACTTCTTCGTGCGACGAATAAACTTCTTGTACTTTGGGTGCTCGACGTAACGCTCCACCGCCACAGTGATGGTGTCTTTCATTTTGGTAGACACCACTCGGCCACGGAGCACACGACGCTTCACAGTTGTTGTTGTCGTAGTCATATTACTTGGCGGTTACCTTACGGCGAGACAGTTCGGTAAGCGCGCGGGCCACCTCAAGCTTGGCACCACGGATGGTACCAGCCTTGCGGGACTGTTTGTCCTTGAAGCGCTCGGCACGAATGACCTCACGAGCCTCACTGACCGCAGTCTGCAAGTCCTGGTCGCTCTTATCAGAGAGAGAAACTTTCTTTGCCATAACGGATTGATTAGACACGAGTCTCCTCGCGCGTCACGAACTTAGCTTGTAAAGGGAGCTTCTTGGTAGCTTTGCGAAAGGCTTCGCGAGCTACCGCCTCGGTCACACCTTCGATCTCAAAGAGGATCCGGCCCGGGCGCACTTCAAAGACGAAGTGGTCGGGATCACCCTTACCCTTACCCATCGGTGTTTCCGCTGCTTTCTTGGTAATTGGTTTGTCGGGGAAGATACGAATCCACACCTTACCACTCTTGCCGAGGGTACGTGAAATAACACGACGAGCCGCTTCGATTTGATTGGAGCGGACGCGCGATTCAGACGTCGCCTTAAGGCCGTACGAACCGAACGCTACGGTGATGCCGCGCGTTTCTGGAGCGACACGCTTCGCGTCACTCTTGCGGCCAACCTGCCACTTACGGTGTTTTACTTTTTTCGGGAATAACATAAGCAGTTACTTAAGCGGCCGGTTGCTACGAGGAGCACGTGGTGCGCGGTCGCGAGGGGCCTCACTGCGGTCGCCACGATTAGAGGGAGCCTCTGGGCGAGCAGCACCAGCCTTGCGGTCGGCAAAGACTTCACCGCGGTAGATCCACACCTTGATACCAATGGCACCATAGGGGAGGTGGGCCGTCACGCGCGCGAAGTCGATATCAGCACGCAGGGTCTGGAGCGGAATCCGTCCCTTCTTAAGCTCCTCACTGCGTGACATGTCAGCGCCACCAAGGCGACCCGAGAGAATGATGCGCACTCCCGCCACGTCGCGGTTGGCCATCACCTTCTCGATCGTCTGCTTCATCACGCGACGGAAGGTGAGACGCTTTTCAAGGCCATCAGCGATCATGAGACCGACGATGCGGGCACTCGATTCTGGCGAACGCACTTCTTCGATATCGAGTTTGATTTCTGGCTTCGAGGAGAGCTTCATCTTGCGTAGCATGAGGTCGAGCTCCTTCTTGAGCGCAGTAGCGCCTTCACCACTGCGACCGATCACGAGACCTGGGCGAGCAGTTTTGATAATGATCCGCATCTCTTTTTGGTTGCGTTCGATTTCGAGTGCGTCGACCGACATAGCGCGCAGCTTCTTTTCTAGATGCTTGCGCACAGCGGCGTCGGTACGCAGATACTCGCGGAACTTCTTTGGGTCAGCGGTAAACCAACGGCTGCGCCAATCACGATTGATGCCGAGGCGTTGGACGTATGGATGAGCAACGTGTGTCATAGGGAGATTATTCGCCGAGCAGAACCACGATGTGGCTGCTGCGCTTATTAATCCTCGAAGCCGAGCCACGGGCACGCGGCATGTAGCGCTTTTGCACTACACCCTTATCAACCGTTACCTTGGCAATTTTAAGCTTCGTCTCGTCCTTGCCGGCTTGTTTGGCACTCGCTACCGCAGCTGCAATAACTTTTGCAAACGGCGACGCGGCGCGCTTTTCAACAAACTGAAGTGTCGCCAGTGCATCCTTCACCTTTTTTCCACGTACCAAGTCAGCCAAGAGGCGCACTTTGCGCGGTGACTGACGGTAGTTTTTAAGTAGTGCTTTCATAGGTGAGGATTACTTCTTCTTGGCGGGAGCGGCGGGAGCAGCTTTCGAAGCCTTGGCGGCGGCGATTTCAGCTTCCTGCTTCTTCTGTTCAAGTTCCTTCTGCATCTTACCGCCGTGACGATGGAATTTCTTGGTGGGAGAAAACTCGCCGAGGCGGTGTCCTACCATTTCTTCCATAATCATTACTTCGAGGTGCGTCTTGCCGTTGTGTACGCCGAAGGTGAAGCCAACCATTTCCGGTGCGATCATTGCGTCGCGCGACCAGGTCTTGATGACACCACTCTCTCCGGGTTTCTTACCGGCGATCTTTTTGAGCAAACGCTCATCCACGTACGGTCCTTTATAGAGTGATCGTGACATGCCTTTAACTTACGTATAAATCCACCTTAGTGAGGTGGTGAGGTGAGGACCTCTCGCAAAAAAAGGTAACGGCCTTTCTTATAAGAGGTTCCCACACGCTTCTACTTACTACTTCTCTCTGGAGCGGGCCCATAGCTATGGACCCGACACGGGGATTGGAACGCGGCAATACTAATAGAAATTAAAGAGGGTGTCAACCGCTGGGATGGCCAGCAGGCGTTACAATTAAAAGCCATGAAATACCGTGGCCGATCGCACAGCACCCTCACCGACACTGCCAAAGAGGTGGTGGCAGAGTTGTATAAACTTTCTGGTATCAAAATGATCGCGCCGGGGATTATCGACGGTAAGCGGAACGCCAGTAAACGTCACGTCACGGCCGTCTATACCACCGCTGGGATGGAACTGATTATCTCCGGCCAAGAGGTACAGAAGGTGGCGGTACATACCACAGATGACGCAAGGGCAACTTTTACCGCTCTTAAACAAGCCAAGCGACTGAGTCACTTCACCTTCGCCGCCCGTGAGCGAAAACCCGGTCAATAACGCGCAGTGATCTATTAAAACTTCACCCAACCATAGTCGACCGTTATCATATATGATAACGGTCGACTATGAGCGAACAAACCCGATGCAAGCATGCAGAGAAAAGATTTTTTACCCGATGACGAACTACTACTATCATGCATGATAGTAAGAGATGGTGATGCAGCGAACTCAAAACAGTTTAGCCGCGCCCCCTAGGGGGCGCGGCTTGGTGCAGCCTTCGCGCGTTCCTTGATGATCTCCTTAGCACGCGAGACAAGGTACGCATATTCACGCACTACCGCAGCGTCGGCGCTCGTAAACGAGACGATAATCTCGAGCACGGTGTGCGGACATTCGGGGTTATGGAGTACGATCGCCCACACCTCCCACTCGCCGCACAGCGCCACCTCGCAGAGGAGCTCGGGCGACACGCGGCGGCTGCGCGCCACCTCGCGACGCACAAGCGGCAGTTCGTTCCCCGCCGACTTCAGTTCAAGCCGCGCTATGGCGTCGGCCCACGGCGGGTCGACAAGGATGTTGTGTAGTAAGCCGAGCCGCACTCCTCGGTCGGGGTGGCGCGCAAGCCTTAGCAACACTGGCCGCTCGGTCGCAGTGCGAGCCAGGCTCCAGTCGTGTGGTGATTGCGGATAATCGGAACCATCCATCTCACTTCCTCCCTGATTTGAAGAACGGAAAGCCCCGCCACTATCGTGGCGGGGCTTTCATGCGTGTCGTCGTCCGTCTCGTCACTGTACCATCACGCAAGTGCACCGCCGAGGCGGATTTTCTTGGTAATGGTCTTAATGAATGAAGCACGAACGTGCATAAGGAAAATGTAGCACAAGATAATAAGTATGCAAAATTACACAAAAAAAGCAGGTACTGCATTAAATACGTATTTAATGCAGTACCTTAAAAAAACCGCCGGAGCACCACGTGGGTGTCCGGCGTGAGCAGTAGTAGTCGGGCATGCTCAGGCCCTAGTCTTAGTCTTCGTCGGCGCCGTAGATGTAGCGCTCGACGTCCTCGGGGTCGTAGTCGACCTCCGGCCGTTCGGAGTTCTCGATCTCTTCACGGCGGACGATGTCGTCGTCGTAGTGGTCACGGTCGTCACTGTCTTCCACCTCGAACGGTGGCTTCGAGATGGTCCGCATAGATGCAGAACTCACCACCGAATCATTCGAGGCGAAGGGCACGGGCGGCCCTTCGATGAGCACCAGTTCGGCGGCGAGACGAGCCTCGGACTGGAAGTCCTTCAAGATAAGGACCGATCCAATGAGGCGGTTGTTATGCCGCCGCATATACTCGACCTTGACCTGGAACGGACGCCCAAGTTCTGACTCGCCATCCACCCTTCCCGCCCCTCCTTCGAAGTGGGAGTAGCAGACATTCCCCTCAACGAGGAGCTCACCGTCAAGCGAGTAGATGCCGACGTAGCCGATCGGCCGCGTCAGCTGCTCCACTGCCCGAGGATCAGGCCCGAGAGACGACACGGTGATGTAACCGCGGCTCGGGTCGATTCGCTCGACCTGCACCCGCCACAACTCATCATCGAAAAGAAGCGGGCACACCGAACCGAAGCGGAAGGTCCAGCCATCGCGGTGCGCGACACGCTGATTTTCGTTACCGCCCCACAGCAACACGAGCTCATCGCCAGTCCGCACCGGGGGCGGTGCACGATAGTCAGACGCCTCGGCGTAGGCTTCGGCAAAGACCAACCACAGATGCGGGGCCATGGTGGTGGGCTTCACCCACCACAAACCCTCGCTCGGCCGCTGGTGACGCCGGAAGTTCACGACCACCTTGAGGTAGTCGCTCGCCTTGCCGTTGTAGGCGAGGCGATACTCGGCGACCCACTGTTCCCGTCCACGGTACTCGGAGAGATACACCTCGACGAGGATGTACTCCGGGAGCGTGGCGGGAAGCGGGCGAGCCGTCGGCTGGTTGTAGGTCATTGGACTCTCCTTCGTGTCATTGGAAGTATGGGTTGCGTTCGCACCCCATCCTCCTCGACGAAGTCGAGCTTAGAAAGATCTGGGTGCGTGTAATTCAAATAAGGATTATCCTATTCGTTTACACATGGTCACCTCCCTGGTTAGGGTTGACGTACGTTCTTATTATAACATAATATAATACTAAAAGCAAGCAGCGCGGCCCCCAAGGGGCCGCGCTGCTTGCTTTTTGTCCTTCGTTCTCCCCTTCCTACTTCCCGCCGTTTCGCATGAGGCGACCCGGCTTGCGGCGTTCGACGATAAATGGATTTGAGTACTTCTTTGGCGAACGTGTCTTCTGGCCCTTACCAGTCGGGCGACCCTGGCGAGTGCGCTGACGACGGTGACCACGCGGGCTGCGGCCTTCACCACCACCGTGTGGGTGGTCAACCGCGTTACGAGCAGAACCACGGTTCTTTGGGCGCTGTCCACGGCCACGGGCACGACCGGCCTTACCAAGATCAACGAGGCGGTACTCTTCGTTACTGACTGCTCCGATCGAAGCCCAGGCGGTGCCGAGAACCTTGCGGATTTCGGTCGAAGGGAGCTTCACGAGAGTGTAGGCACCGTCGTGTGCTACTACTTCTGCGTAGTTGCCGGCGCTGCGGGCGAGCTGGGCGCCCTTCCCTGGCTTCACCTCCACGTTGTACACAAAGGCACCAACGGGGATCGCTGAGAGCGGGAGACGATTACCAATTTTTGGCTTGGCATCTTCGGCGGTCAACATCTCGTCACCCTTATTAAGGCCCTGGGGAGCGAGCACGTAGCGACGCTCACCATCACGGTAGAGCACAAGCGCGATAAAACCAGAACGGTTAGGATCGTACTCGATGGTCTCGACACGCGCTGGCACACCCTTCTTGTCGTAGCGGAAGTCCACCTCACGATAGAGGCGCTTTTCGCCACCGCCGCGGTAGAAGTTCGTGGTACGTCCCTGGTTGTTGCGTCCACCCGTCGAACGCTTGCCATGGGCAAGACGCTTGTGGGGCTCACTCTTGGTCGACGTTAGTTTCTTTTTGTACTCAATCACCGAGCCATCACGACGGCCGGCTGAGGTTGGTTTATAGAATTTCATACGAGGCTGTTACGCTTTAGACGAGGTTAATACTATCGCCCTTTTTCAGCTGTACGTACGCCTTCTTCTGTCCTGGCACTTTTTTCATGCGGCCACGAGCACCGGCTAGACGCTCGGCCGGGGCGCGATTTACTACCCGCACCTTCGCTGGCGTTACGCCGTAGTGCTTCACGATCGCGTCACGCACATCGAACTTGGTAGCCGACGGACGCACCACAAAGACGTACACTCCCTGCGTACTCTGACCCACCGCCTTTTCAGTGATGAGTGGACGCATGAGGACACCCGAGAGATCGCGGTCGGTAACGCGCGCCGTTGTAGCACGTGTGCTCCCTCCGGTGGTTGCGTCGTTCTTTTTTCGTGTAAAGAGTCCCATACTAGTTGTTCTTAGCTGCGGCCTTTGGAGCGAGTACGGCCACACGCTTTTCCAAGATGGAAAGTGCGGCGGCTGGCTCGGCCACTACCACGTACTTATAAGTGAGGAGATCAACCGGACTCACATCCTTGGCCTGCATCACCTCGTAGTTGCCGAAGTTGCGGAACGAAAGCTCCACCGCTTCGCTGCGTGATGGCAGGAGGATGAGTGCGGCATTCTTGCGCTTCCCGACCAGAGCGGCGTTCTCACTGCCCTTCGCGAGCGCAGCCATGACCACCTTGCCTTCCTTGGTCTTCGGAGCACCCATAGGGAGCGACTCGACAAAGAGTACTTCGTTGTCGCTAAGCTTCTTTGAGAGGACAATGGCGAGTGCCTTAGCCTTCACCTTGCGGTTGATCTTTACGCTGTAGTCCTTGTCGCTCCGTGGACCGTGGGCAATACCACCACCAACCCAAATCGGGCTGCGGCTTGAACCGTGCCGAGCACGGCCAGTACCCTTTTGCTTCCACGGCTTTTTACCACCACCGCGTACTTCACCGCGCGTCTGGGTGTGCGCAGTACCAGCGCGGGCATTGCCTTGCATACCGACCACCACTTCATGTACCACATCATTATTCCAAGCGACACCAAAGAGCGCTTCCGGAAGTGTGATACTCCCCTTCTGTGCGCCTTCGTGTGTGTAAATTTTTGCATCCATATGTTGCTAAATAAAATTAGATGCTACGCACCTCGACTAAGGTACCGCGTCGCCCTGGTACGGCACCGGAAACGAGGAGGAGGTTTTCCGCCACATTCACCTGCAGTACCTTGAGGTTCTTAACGGTAATGGTGTCACCGCCCATGCGGCCAGCCATGCGCATGCCTTTAATGACGCGACCACCAGCGCGGCCACCGCCACCGATCGAACCTGGTTCACGCTCCGAGTGCTTCTGACCGTGACTGCGACGACCGCCCTTAAAGCCGTGTCGCTTTACCACACCCTGAAAGCCCTTACCCTTGCTGATCGCCGTGACACTAATGGTGTCTCCGGGCGCAAAGACCGATACGTCGAAGGTAGCGCCCTTCTCGAGATCTGATCCCGCGATTTCACGCGCCACCTTAAAAGCGCCACCATGAGCTACCCGCTGTGCTTTAGCTACGCGCGCCTCTTTCTGAGGACTGGTCACGACCTGGGCCGCCACGTAGCCGTCCTTCTCGTCTGTCTTCACCTGCGCGACCGTGTGGGGGGCAACCCGCAACACCGTACCAGCAAAGGCCCGGCCGTCGCCCAAAAACACTTGGGTCATGCGCTCTTTAGTTCCGAGAACGAATTTCATCCCGTTAGAAGTTATTATTGATAATCATACTAATCGTGGTGCTGGTTACCTCATCCAGATAGAAATACTTCTAACGGGATGAATAGCTGCTTATAGGAAATAAATGTGTGTACACAAAACCGCGGCCCAGGGACAGTGCCCCACGAAGCCGCGGAAGTGCATCTGCCCATTGGTTCCCCGAGGTAATTAGCCTCATATTTTTTGGGGGGACGTAGGTCTTATATACGTTGCCCGCAACTCTACACGATATTTAAAAAAGGGCAAGTGGCCCTCGGTTAGATAAAGAAAAGGGGTCCAGCGTAGTATAGCTGGACCCAAAGGGGTGGGCAGAGGCTGGCGCCAATTGGCTTTGATCCGAAGACCATATGAGCGGTATTAGCCCGTACATGCGATCAATCTCGCAACGCTAGACGCAGAGGAAACGGGATGCTCTGCAAAAAGCGTATCACATGGGTTATCCCCCACCAGCGTATTGTCACGAAGTGTATCCGAAGACACCCTTGATCGCACATAGCCCCTGTACAAAATAGCGGTAGCAACTAGCCTCTTTTCGACCTTTTAACCTCTCGAACCCACAACTGGGTTTTATGCCCGTGGTGTGGAAGTGAGAAACGAAGCCCCACTTCAGGCAGGGCCCTATTGAGCTCTTCCCGCAAATGATCTACGGCATACCCTTGGATAACCCCATCTATTGGTCTATTTCCATTCGCTAGAATAGAGTCGAGTATTTTTGTTGGCGCAGCTTCCGGCGACCATCTATTCATGGCCTCGAGCACCGTTTCCAAATGTGCCCTAACGTGATCAGTTAGTTTAAGTGGCCCGAGTAATCCAGCCCCGACGAGTGGTACACGAGTACCGACGCGTCGTTTTCGCACCGGATCCCTGACAAATTGTAACGCTTGAAGGCGGGGAAGCTCCTCATCTACTTCCAGGTTCAATGTGAGCGTTGGCATGGTAGTTCTCCTGCTCTGTGAAGGTGCTTTCGGATGTAACGTAAACTATCAAGGAATTTATGTAAAGCCCGACATACCAAAACACCCCTTGGTAGGGGTGTTTTGGTATGTCGGGCTGTTGGTTTACATCATCTTCACGTCCACGTTCACGCCGGATGGCAGTGAGAGATTCGTGAGCGCTTCAATGATCTTTGGTCCGGGATTCAGAATGTCTATCACTCGCTTGTGCATACGCATCTCGAACTGTTCTCGCGCATCTTTGTGCACGAAGGTCGAGCGATTGACCGTGTATTTCTTGATCTCGGTGGGAAGTGGAATGGGTCCCACTGCCTTCACATCGAAGCGGGCGGCCGTATCGATGATTTGCTTTACTGACGCATCGAGGATTTTGTGCTCATAGGCACGCACTCGAATGCGCAGTTTGCCAATCTCGCCTGGCGCCTTGGCTTCCTTCTTTGCGGAATCAGTGGCCATGATTGGTAATTAATCGGCGGCTAGCCGCTTACGCCACAACCTTGGTAACCACACCCGCCCCCACCGTCTTGCCACCCTCGCGGATAGCAAAGTTCTGCTGGTCTTCGAGCGCAACTGGCGCTACGAGCTTCACCTTAAACTTCGCGGTGTCGCCTGGCATTACCATCTCGACACCGTCAGCGAGGGTTACCTCACCCGTTACGTCGGTCGTACGGATGTAGAACTGTGGTTTGTAGCCCGTAAAGAATGGGGTGTGGCGACCACCTTCCTCTTTCGAGAGAACGTAGACCTCAGCTTCAAAATCGGTGTGCGGGGTAACACTACCCTTCTTAGCGAGTACCTGGCCACGATGCACGTCTTCCTTCTTGGCACCACGGAGGAGAATACCAGCGTTGTCACCAGCCTGGGCAGCATCGAGCTGCTTGTTGAACATTTCCACACCAGTAACAGTAGTAGCAGCAGTTGGCTTGATACCAACGATTTCTACTTCTTCACCAACCTTTACCGCGCCGCGCTCTACGCGTCCAGTTACCACCGTACCGCGACCTTCAATTGAGAAGATGTCTTCAATCGGCATCAGGAATGGCTTATCGAGATCACGTACTGGCATCGGGAAGTACGTGTCCATCGCATCAACGAGCTCGATGATCTTGTTGCCCCACTCAGAAGAGGGATCCTCGAGTGCCTTAAGGCCCGAGCCCTTAATAACTGGAGCGCTAGCACCATCAAAACCATTCTTGGTAAGGAGTTCACGGAGTTCTTCCTCCACAAGGCCAATCATGTCTTCCCGTTCGTGTTCAGGCACCATATCTACCTTATTGAGGAAGACGATGATCTTTGGTACACCAACTTGCTTCGCTAAAAGTACGTGCTCACGCGTCTGTGGCATTGCACCGTCGGTCGCAGCCACCACAAGTACCGCGCCGTCCATCTGCGCCGCACCCGTGATCATGTTCTTAATGTAGTCGGCGTGACCGGGCGCATCGATGTGCGCGTAGTGACGGTTTGGCGTCTCGTACTCAGAGTGTGAGAGCGAGATAGTAATACCGCGGGCCTTCTCTTCTGGAGCTTTGTCGATATCCTCGACGCCCTTCACGCTCGCGTTGTACCCATTACCACGCTTGTTGAGCGTGTTAAGGATGGCGGCGGTGAGGGTGGTCTTGCCGTGGTCGACGTGGCCAATAGTACCGACGTTGACGTGCGGCTTGCTGCGATCAAATGTAGTCATACTAAAAGACTGCTACTAAGGGTAAATAAGTACCGTTCACAGCCTCCCACGAATAACGTGGTGAGTGTAGAGTCGCCGCGGCGCGAGAACAGGCGCGCGAAGACTTCACACTCCAGCGTGTAAAAGAGCAATTATGGTCGCTCCTTCACGAGACCACCCACTGGGGGAGACGTGACGGTGTGGGAATAGTACAGAAAGCAGCCAGCAAATGCAAGCTGTCGCTTGCTCTAGAGGACACAGATAATTCAGGGCCACACAGACCATGCAAGGATACGTTTGTGGATGGAAGATGGGAGTCAAACATTAGAGCGGCCGGCAGGCTCCCTGCTTCTAGGGGAACCTGCCGACCGCTATTCATTTCTTTCGCCATCGTAGCTTTCTTGGCTCTTTCGGCGCAAGGCTCTTGAGCAGCAGCCTTGCGAATCTCGGATTTTGTTGGCACCTAGCCACGAGCTTGCTGGCAGCTCTTCTGAGTCCCGCCAGAAATGCTCGCTGCTTCGAGGGGTCGTTTTTATTCATCTACACCACCTCACGATAGCCCTCTGTAGAAGAATCAGGGCGTAACTGAGCTCCGGCCACACCGCCAAAAGGCCGCGCCTTTCACGGAGCGTCCAGCCAAGCGCGATGTTTCGCGCTTTATTACGCTCCTCCATGAACTCTTGGGGGGGGTAATGTGACACGGAAACGGCTTAAACATTTTCCCTCCTGAACGTTTTCGTCACTAGCCTAAAGTCTAAGAGATGGTGGGCTAATTGTAAACTACCCTGTACCAAGAGCACAGGATCGGGGGTAGTTTGCCAGTAGAAGATCTGGCCACCGCCGGCACTTGTTTTATGATCACCACACCCGCGCGGTAGAGACCACGCGGGTGTGGTGGTGGGGCTCGTAAACAGCGGGCGGCCCCAAGGGGCCGCCCGCTGTTTACTAGTCCACTGCTGAAAGCTGATTTAGGCTTCTTCCTCAACGTCTTTCTTCTTACAGAAGCTGTCCGTCTTACAGACGCTGTTCAGGTTGTCGCTACTTTTTCAAAGTAGCTGTCAACCTTCTAAAATAATCTCCCAGATTATTTTAGCCTTCTGGCTCGTTTTCCCCTTCGGGCAAACGAGCTCAAAAGGTCTTGCCGGATATGGGCGAAGCCTACTTAGGCTTCTTCTTCCACATCCTTCACCGCTTACAGCGGCCAGTACACCTTGTGGCTACTTTGTTTCGCTTCGCTCACAAAGATAGCTCACAAGATCCGCAAAAGACATACGTCGGCTTAGGCCTCCTCTTCAACGTCTTTTACGCCTCTCGCCTTACGGATATCAGCAGCCACGTTTGGCGGTACGACCTCGTAGTGATCGAAGGTCATGGTCATGCTGGCGCGACCCTGAGTCATACCTCGTAGTGACGTGGTATATCCAAACATTTCTTTCAGCGGCACCGTAGCAGTAATGACCTTTTTCTCGCCGATCTCACCCATACCAATCACCTGGCCACGCTTACTCGAAATGTTACCGTTGATGTCACCCATAAACTGTTCCGGAGTACGCACTTCGATCTTCATAATTGGCTCAAGGAGTACTGCTCCCGCCTTGGCTGCCGCCTCCTTAAAGGCATAAATTGCTGCGAGCTTGAAGGCAATTTCTGAAGAGTCCACATCGTGGAAGGAACCATCGTAGAGTTCGACGGTAACATCCTCCATCTTGTAGCCGGCCACAAAACCGCGCGCCATCGCCTCCTTACACCCCTTCATCACAGCTGGAATATATTCGTTTGGAATAGCACCACCCTTGATTGAGTTCACAAACTCGTAGTGATCGTCACGAGTAGTATTCTTAGGCACGGTCTCACCTTCTGGCAAAGGTTGCATCGGACGAATCTTGATCTTGACGTGACCATATTGACCACGACCACCCGACTGCTTGGCGTACTTGTAGTCCGCTTCCGCTTCACGCTGAATCGTTTCGCGGTAGGCTACCTGTGGCGCACCAACGTTGGCCTCCACACCGAACTCGCGCTTCATACGGTCCACGAGGATTTCGAGGTGAAGCTCACCCATACCAGCAATGATGGTCTCCATGGTTTCATCGTCCGTCGAGACTTTAAAGGTCGGGTCTTCGTCCGCGAGTCGCTTAAGCGCCATACCCATTTTCTCCTGGTCATTCCTCGTTTTTGGCTCAACACGCATCGCGACCACGGGATTAGGGAACACGATCTGCTCTAGCACGATAGGCTTTGCCTCATCACACAGGGTGTGCGAAGTTTTTACCTCCTTAAAACCAACGCCGGCGGCAATTTCACCAGCATACACCTCTTCAACCTCTGTTCGTTTATCAGCCAAAAGGCGTACAATTCGACCCACTCGTTCTTTGTTGCCGGTAGTAGCATTAAGGATGTAGCTGCCAGCCTTTACCGTACCGGAGTACACGCGGAAGAAAGCTAATTGGCCAAACTTGTCGTCTTGCACCTTGAAAGCCAGCGCCGAAAGTGGCTCATCATCTGAGTGCTTGCGAGTTTCCTCCTCACCAGAATCAGGGTTGGTACCTTTTACGTCAGCGAGGTCGGTCGGCGCGGGCAAATAGTCCACCACACCGTCAAGGACGAGCTGCACGCCAATGTTCTTGAGCGCTGAGCCGGTAAAGACAGGGAAGAGTTGGTTGGCGAGCACCGCCTTGCGGAGCGTCTTCTTGAGATCTTCGAGCGTTGGCATTTCACCGCCAAGGAAAGCTTCCATGAGCGTGTCGTCGTGCTCCACCACTTTTTCAACGAGTTCGGCGTGGTACTTCTCGGCGTCCGCTCGGAGTTCGTCAGGAATCTCCACTTCGGTAATAAGCGTACCCATTTCTCCAGTGAAGGTGTAGGCCTTCATTTTCACGAGGTCGATCACACCCTTAAAGTTCTCTTCCCCACCCCACGGGAGCTGCACCCGCACGGCTTTCTTGGAGAGACGCTCCAAGATGCTCTTATACGACTTTTCAAAGTCCGCCCCCAGACGGTCCATCTTATTAATGAAACAAATACGTGGCACTTTCGCTTCGTCAGCGTAGCCCCAGTTGGTTTCGGATTGTGGTTCAACGCCCGCCACTGAGTCGAATACGACAACCGCGCCGTCGAGCACACGCATCGAACGCTTCACTTCGGCGGTAAAGTCGATGTGACCTGGCGTGTCGATGATGTTGAAGGTGTACATCTGCGACTTGTCCTTGCGGTCCACCACTTCGGTCTTTGACCAGTTACACGAAATCGCTGCGGCAGTGATGGTGATGCCGCGCTCGCGCTCCTGCTCCATCCAGTCGGTCACGGTGGCGCCATCATGCACCTCACCGATCTTGTGGCTCATACCAGTATAGAAAAGCACACGCTCTGAGGTCGTGGTCTTGCCGGCATCGACGTGGGCGACGATACCAAAGTTGCGCAAACGCTCTAGGGGAAACTCTCGGGCCATAACTATATAACTACGTATTTAATGAAGTAATTGTTTGTACACCTTCTTTTACACCGTCGCTCACGCGCTCGTAGAAAAGAAAACCGCAAAAATAAATCGCGGCAAAACGCGAGTACTATACGGTAATTACCCCAAAACGGCAATACGCAGAACGGCCATTACGATAGCAATAGATCGGTGACGATAGTGACGTTTGGTATTTGATACCACAGCGCAGCCGGAAGGAGCTCGGGGTCGGGAGGATGTGCAGTAAGCGTGGCGAGTACGGAATGTTTGTCTTTTCCTACTACATAGGCGACGGCGTGGTTCACCTCGGTCGTAAGGAAATGCGGGGTGACGGTAATGCGGGTCGTGTATTCGTGTATATCTTTAGGGACTTCGTACGCCTCCACCCACTGACCACGCTTGCTAAGTACTGTTACAAAGCCAGGGAAGATACCAGCGGTGTGGCCGTCGGGACCCATGCCCAAGGTGGCGATGACCCGGCCAGTGGGATTGCCACGGCGCCAGGCAGTAAGAGCGTCGTGAAGGCGCGAGGCCACGGCGGCGGCCGGCTCACTAAGACGTGAGCGGGAATCTATAAACGTTGCACTGGCCGCCGCCGCGGTAGCATAAAACGCGCTCTCCATAAGCTGCGCATAGTTATTTACTTTCGTGTCAGTGCTATAACGCTCATCGAGCATACCGACCGTAAAACGCGAGGGTAGTGCGGAGCCCTTCACATACGACAACAGGGCCAATGCCGAACCACCCGCGAGAAGGAGTAACGTGGGTTCTGCCCCGCCCGCATTGAGAGCGTCCGAGAGGAGCTCACCCGCCCGTGCGGCCGGATTATTCTTGTCCGTTACTATCTTCATTGGTTTCCGAATAGATAACTTTGTGTCCGCCAAATTGATTACGCAGGGCGGCAATTACCTTGCCCGTATACGAGGGATCCTCGCGACTTTGTTGCCGCTGCGCAAGTGCTGCCTCAAGGACCGGCATGTCACCAAGACTTGAGAGATGCTCCATCTCACTTTCCGTTTCGCCACGAGGTACCTCACCAGCAATCTGATCGAGCTGTTTTTCGTCGTACGCTTGCCGCAACCACGAGACCAACTTTCCAGCAATAATGCTTTCGTGTTCGTAGGGGCGCAACACTGCTTCAAGGCTGAGATCAAACTGCGACGTATGGGTATGCAAAACGGTCATCCCCTCCGCCAAAGCCCCCATCATGCCGTACTCAATACCATTGTGAACCATTTTTACAAAGTGTCCGGCGCCAGGACCACCGACGTGCGCGTAGCCGTCTTTCGCTGCCAAGGCGAGAAACAGCGACTCTACCTCGGCCACCGTTTCCTTCTCACCGCCTACCATGAGCGCTGCTCCTTCGCGCGCACCGGCGACGCCACCTGAGGTGCCCACGTCGAGAAAACGAATGCCATGCTTCCCTAATTCTTTATAGCGGCGCAGGGTATCCTCATAAAAACTGTTACCCCCATCAATCACAATGTCACCCGCAGAAAGTTGCGCCGTGAGGCCCTCGAGCACGTCGTCGACATAGCGACTCGGCACCATGAGCCATACCACTTTCGGTGCCGGTAAACGAGCGATGAGCACTGAAAGATCGGACACCACGTGCACACCACCGTCCTGCGCGGCGGCTTGCGCCGTGAGACTCTCATCCACCCCAACCACCGTCACTCCGGTGTCGATAAGACGCGCTGCCATGTTGAGACCCATCCGTCCGAGCCCCACAAACCCAATTGTTGTGTGCTTCATGTCTCTATTATGCGGCCTTTGGACCACTACTACCAGGGGTGTAGACGAGGGGTGGTGTGGCTGTTGCAAGCAGTGGCGTGATAAAACGCCAAGCGGCTGTTACCTCGCGCGCACTCACAAAACGTGTTTGATCGCCCAAAATACAATCATAGAGTACTCGCTCATAGGCTTCAGGGGACGAACGATCGGTGGCACTCTGGTGAACCAGCTCCAGATCACGCGGCTCTAGTACATAGTCAAACCCAGGTCGCTTTACCCACAACCGAAGGGTGATGCGCTGCTCGGGTGCAATAGTGATAGTGAGCTCGTTGTCGTGCGTGTGAGCGGTACCTTCAACACCACAATGACACTGCTGCCCTCCAGCAAACCGCACGACCGCATCCGCCCGTGCTTCACCGAGTGCCTTGCCTGCCTCTAAAGTGATCGGTACACCACTCCACTCGGGCGTAGACAGGCTGGTCGTCAGCTTGAAGTACGTTTCAGTTGCTGAATCGGGTGATACTCCTTCAGTATCACGGTAGCCATCATATTGCCCCCGTACAAAATGTGTCGGGGGCGCAAGCGCCTCGATAATCTCTGCTCGCGCCGCGCGCATAGCCTCCACATCACGCACGTCGGTAGGTGGCATAGTCAGGAGCGCGAGCATTTGGAGAAGGTGGTTTTGCCCCACATCACGCAAGGCGCCAATGCCGTCGTAAAAAGAGCCGCGGGTTGAGACGTCCTTGTGTTCGAGAAGTCGGATGGAAAGTGTAGCCACTCCCCCTTTACGCCATGAGTCGGCGAGCACCTGATTACCAAAACGCAGCGCCAGAATATTTTCAATCGCGTCTTTAGCGAGGTAGTGGTCGATGCGGTATACCTGTTCATCCGAAAACTGTTCGCGCAGTTGCGCCTCGAGTGCGATGGCCGTTTCGAGATCCCGACCAAACGGTTTTTCTACAAGAAGGCGCGACCAGGTAGTTCCCTTACAACGGTCCATGAGACCGGAGGCAGAGAGCTCTGCAAAAATGGTGCTGTAAAACAGTGGTGGCACGGCCAAGTAAAAAAGCGTGTTGGTGCACATACCAAGGAGGTGATCGATCTCAGAAAGAGCCTCCCCGAGCGCGGCGTAGGTGAGCGCGTCATCAAAATCCCCGCGTCTGAAACGAGCAAGAGAGGCAAACGCCGTAACGCTGCGGGTAGAAGCATGCGGTCGGGCGAGCGACACTGCTTCTGTCACGTAACGTTGATAATCAACGTCACCCCACGCCTTGCGTGAGACGCCCACGATCATAAAAAACGACGGGAGAGCACCCCGCATATAGAGATCAAACAGCGCTGGCAGTAGCTTGGTCTCGGCCAAATTGCCCGTGCCGCCAAGTATCACAATGGCTGTGGGCGGGATAGATATTGTAGGAGTAACTGACATAGCTACTAGTGTACGCACTCGAGTGGGGAGCGTCTATGCCATAGCCCGCTCTACCACGCCAACAGTCGTTGCGGTAGAGTGGAGCTATGCGAAATTTCTCCTCTCCTACTCGACTACGCCTGCCGCTTCTCTCTACTATTAAGTATGGTGCCGCCCTCACGTGGCTCGCCGTCATTGGCGCCCTCTACTTTATTGCTTATCGAAGCGGCCTCACATTGGTGGAATTATTTGAGTCCATTTCAGATTTTCTTTCTACACACACGCTCGCCCCCTTACTCTACATCGCGCTGTACCTCATCCAGCCCTACTTATTTTTGCCGAGCACCATCTTTACCATTCTCGCTGGTGCCTTGTTTGGTTTTTGGCTGGGGTACTTCTACACGCTTATCGGCGCCATGCTCTCAGCCGCGCTCGTGTACTGGACCGGCCGCTACCTTACCGTGAACGAATTACCCGGCTTTATTACGCGCTTTGCTCTACCACTCCATCGCGAGCCATTTCTCACCATGCTCTTTATGCGCCTTGCCTACTTTCCGTTTGATGTGGTGAATCTAAGTGCGGGACTCCTTAAGATGCGCGTTCGTCCGTTTATGGCCGCTACAGCGCTGGGGATTCTTCCCGGTGTCGCCACGCTCACCGCGCTCGGTGCAGCAATTGACGTACCCACCCTCCTGCGCGACGGCTTCACCATGAGTGCTATTAATCCCTACAGCCTCGTGGCCTCAGTCGTACTATTCCTCATCACGCTCGTAGTCACTCTCGTTGTACGCCGCAAAATCACCCCCATTCACACGAATTAAAAATTGACGTTTACGGCAGTACTTCTTTGTACGTTTATTTACACCTCCACTAAACAACGGTGTAGTATAATAGATGTATGTTCGCCATTCCGGGCAGTCGGTTACTTATTGCAGGTGTCATTGCCGCCTTTATTGGGCTTGGCAGTTACATGTTGCAGGTCGACGACGGTGAGCGAGCCAGCATGGCTATCTCTCCTGACCGCGCAGTCAGTACTGAGGGCGGTGAAATAATTGTGGACGTGATAGTAATCTCGCCGATTCCTGTTAATGCCTTCGCCGGAACGGTGACCTTCAACCCCGAACGACTCGAGGTCGCGAGCATCGACTACAACAACTCAATTGCCGACCTGTGGGCTGAAACGCCGTGGTATGAAAATGGTGACGGGACCGTCACCTTTGCTGGTGGGAGCACGCGGCCTGGTGGCTTTACGGGCGAAGGTAGTCTCATCACTATCACCTTCCGCAGTAAGGGACCAGGCGAGAGTAGCGTCGAGATTATAAGTGCGCAGATTCTCCAGCACGACGGCCTGGGTACCGATGCTCCCCTTGCCACCCCCATCGAAGCAATTTTTACTATCACCGCTGACGTAGCACCGGCCACGCCCATTACGAGTCCTACTGCAGATGTGGTTATTTCACCAAAAGAGACACCGATCGATTTAAACGATGACGGCAAACAGTCGATCGCCGATGTCAGTATTTTGATGCAACACATGATCACCGGCGACCTGAGCGGGGACGTAAACAGTGACGGTCGGGTTTCAATCGCTGACCTTAGCATTATTCTGGACAGTTTATAGAAGACACGGAAGAACACACCGCTCGCTGGCAAAACCAGCGAGCGGTGTGTTCTTTATTTCTTTTTCGGTGTGAGTTTGGCGAGGTCGAGCGTATCGTCGATGCGAATCTGGGCCACAAATTCGGGCACGTGCGAAACCAAGATCATGGCACCCTTATAGTCATAAAGTGCTTTCGCAATCACGGGAATGTGACGAAAGTTTACGTGGTTGGTGGGCTCGTCGAGAATGAGGAGGCCTGGTCGTTCCATAGAAAGTTTACAAAAGGCGAGGAGCGCCTTCTGCCCTTCCGAGAGATTACCCACTTTATTTTTCATCACATCCCCAAACAGCAGGAAGCCCGCTGCGATAGAGCGCATCTCCTCTTCGATCTTGCGTGACATCGACTGCATGAGCGCCTCGGACACCGTGAGGTCAAAATCAAGATTAGAAAAATCCTGACGGTAGTAGCCGATCGTTACCCCGGGAGCAATATGCTCACCCTTAGCGTGACCAGAAGCCAGCTTTTCAAGAAGGGTAGTTTTGCCAATACCGTTCGGTCCCACTATCTGGAGGTGCATCCCACGTTTGAGGACCAGATTCACCTCCGCCTCTTTCGGTGTATGGTCTCTAATGACCTGTACCGACGTAAGGCGCACGACCTCCAGCGGAATATCGGCGTGTGGCTCGATGGTAAATGGCCGAATGGTTTTGTCTTCCCGGCGCACGTCCACTTTGTTTTCTTCAGCCTCTTCAATTTCGTCACGCATACGCTTCGCGACAAGGCGCATCTTGCCGCCTTTATTTGAAAAGTAGTTTACCTTGTCCTTATTCGCCTGAATCTCCTTCTCCAGCTGCGCATTTTGCCGACGCTCTTTCTCGACACGAGCCGCAATGTCCGCAACTACGTCGTGGTACGTCCCGGTGTACTGCTCGACCTGGCGATTTTGCACATTAAGGTAGAGGACGCCGTCAGTAAACGCGTTGAGGAACTCGGCGTCGTGGGAAATTACCAACACCGTCTTGCGGTACTCCTTGATAAAGTCCGTGAGGTGGGCGATACCAGCGTGGTCGAGATTATTAGTGGGCTCGTCAAGCAACAGGACGTCGGGATTTTGGATGAGTGCCTGCGCTAAGAGAAGACGCGCCTGCTGACCACCAGAGAAACTGCCAATGATGCGCTCCTTAAACGCGTCGCGCATTTTTTCAGCCGGAGCGAGATTCACAATCTCGAGCACCTCGTCGATACGTGGGTCAATGTCGTACTTTTTTTCTGAAAACGAGCGTAGGAAAAAATCACGAACCGTCAGTGGTAGTTCGTCACGGGGGATGATTTGGCGCGAGATAGCAATCGAGGTACGGGGCTCAAGATTGATGGCACCCGCCTCGGGTCGCAGCGTCCCCGTGATAAGCGCAAAAATAGTACTTTTGCCGGCCCCGTTTTGGCCCATCAAGGTAAGCTTGGCGCCACGACGCACTACAAAATTTGCCCCCCGCAGCACCGGACGAGTGGCATCGTATTCGTACGATACGTCCTTGAACACAATAATTCCTTCAGCGCGTGACATGCGCGCTACTGTACACTACTTACCGCACTCATTCCATAGCAAAAGCGGGCGGACCCAAGGCCCGCCCGCTTTTTGTCTTCGCTTACTTTCCCAACTTAGCAGCTCGCCGCCGCTACTTTTGTCGCTTTGATGCTCAAAAGTAGCGAGGCGCCTGCATAAGGGAAATATAGTCGGCCTGCGGCCTCCTTATTTACCCTTATCTTTCTTTGGCTTCTTCTTCTCTTTACGCATATCGCGTCCTTTGGCCATAGACAAATTTCTTAACTAAATAATCGTCAGCAGTTTTTTAAGCGGTAGTGCTCATGGATATCATAATTACCTTCGGGTACTTCTAGTATATAACTCACCATCCCACACAAACAGCAGGGTATGCACACTTAGTCAGGCTTATGTAACGCCTTATAGAGACTGCCGGTGAAAAGCAATAGAAGAATGCCACCTGCCATGAGGCCGAGTGGATGCTCCTGGAAAAACGGCACCTGGTTAGCAAAAATTTCAAACCCCTGAAAAATGGCGGCGGCGCTAAAGGTGAAAAGAAACGCAAAGAGCAGTGGGTAGCGCTTACGGGCCGGCTTGGTATAGCGTTCCGCTTGGTTGCTGAGGCCCCGCACCATGGTTTCAATTCTTTCTACTGGATCAGTCTCGTGCATAGAGTTCACGTACAATTACATCATTGTGCAAACAAAACGGGGATCTCGACTGCATCATCATACTCGGGAAGCCCTGATGGATTATCCTTCTGCAAAATGACGGCTCCGCGCTTCATAAAATCGGGGCCACCTGGCGGGTAAGGGTTCTCGAACTCGATCGTGGCGGAGAACGGCACAAAATCTTCGGTCATCCAGTCACCCTCGGCAGTGGCATAGCTCTCGGCAATAATTAACCCGTCCCAGTTAACCAGAGTAATCGGAAACGATGCTTCAAAAAACCAATTCCCCCGAGCCTGCCCTGTGAGGGTAAGGGGAGACGTAACAAACGCGCCGGGGACAGGACTTGCGAGGGTGATCAGGTCTGTCTTGGCATCAATGTGCGCTTGCACATCCTCTGGCACCACTGGTGCTGGTGGGCAGACAAACTCGCAATTCGGACCGCTCCTTCCTACATATGATCCATCAGGACACATCATGGCGTCCAGGGTGCACATGACCCCTTCTTCAACTGGCGGTGTAGCGGGTGCTGGGTTAACAAGGAGGGTACTTGCAAAACCAGCGCCAATCGCAACAACGAGTAGAATAAAAATTGCGTATTTCATCCCTCTAGTATAACAAATCTGTCCTAAGTAAGCTGACGTACCTTCTCGAGGGCCACCACATACATACTTACCGCCCAGCCTAAGGGGGTGTGAGCGTTCCAAGTATCGGTGTGGGAATAGTAGAGCTCTGGCACGAGGCCGTCCGGAGTAACGGTACCCTTGGCGCGACGCATATAGTAGTGAGCTTTTTCCTTTTCACCGCGCTGTGCGTAGATGATGGCGAGCCAGGAAAGGCCAAAGCACCATTCAGCTTCTTCGCTCCAGCCGTCTTGGTTAGCATTAAAATAGCGGTCGTTTTTGTAACGCAGCAGCCCTTTGTCTTTTACGAGGTGATACTCCACGTTACGCAAAATCGCGAGCGTTTCCTCCTCGGTCGTAATGTTGAAGGGGTAAATGAGTGAGAGAAGTGCCAAGTCACAAAATTTGCTCTCCGACTCTCGAGGGAGGAGGCGCCGCAATGCCTTCTCACCCTCCTCGATTGCCTGCGATGGCACCGTAATCCACGGGAGTTGCGCGGCTTTCTTGAGTGCGGCCACCACTGAACCAATCGATGAGGCGTGCACTTCCATGGCTTCTTCCCAAATGCCGTTATCGGCGTCGTGCCAGTACTCGAGGCGCACGAGATAATCGACGATAGTTTGGACCATCGCTCGCTCGTCGTCGGTTTCTACCACGCTCTGTCCCATGAGTTCTAGCTCAGAGAGCAGGTTGAGCACTTCACCCACGGCGTCATTTTGACTGTTACCCCACTCTTCCCAATATTCTTCAAACGTCTCGGGGTGAAAACGCGCGTGGATGTACTGCCAGGCAGCGTGGGGCTTGTGCTCGACCGCCCAATTGATTTTGTCTTTGTGTTTTACAAATACCGAGAGGAGGGCCTTCGCGGCAGACTTGGTCACTTCCATGTCGCCGGTCTCGAGAAAGGCCAGTGTGGTGAAGTAGATGTCACGCAACCAGGCTTTGCCGTACCAGGTCTCCATTGGCGCAGCGGTAAAGACACCGTTCGGACGACGTAGGGTGAGGAGGACGGCGAGGTGGTGTTTTATTTCTGTATCAAAATCGATAGATGACATGGGAAAGAACAAAAAACCGAGAGTAGTTTTTAATGAAGGATAGCGGCCGCTTGAGGATATTTCTGCAGCTCACCTTCATATGCCAAAGCTCTTTCAAAAATAGAGCGGACTTGTGATGCTGCTTCCGCTTGATAATACATAGAACCATCTTCTACGCTATTGAATTCTTGGGTCATACGTTCAAGTTCAGCTAACACTTTAATTGGATGCTGACGGGCTTCTTCCATGTCGGTAAAACCAAGGCGGTCGAGTAGCGTCTCTCGAACTTCATCCAAGGCTAAAGCTAGTTTTTCACCAGCAGTAATTTTTTCTGAACGCTGCCCCTCTTCCGAAGCAGTTAATCTTGTACCCCCAAATGACTCATTCATGCGCGACACATAACTAGAATAATAGTGTCATTTTAGCACGGTGCATACAGGCCCGGGAAAAGACTCTCCTCACAAAGTCGAGAGTATCTGGTACCATAGCGCATATGAAAACATATACAGGCAGTTGTCACTGCGGAGCAGTAGCGTACACGGTGGAGGGGGAGTTTACCGAGGGCATGCGGTGTAATTGTTCGCACTGTAGACGGAAAGGGTTCTTGCTCGCCTTTGCTCCAGACTCAGCTTTTACTCTTCTCCGGGGAGCCGACGCCCAGACGACCTACCACTTTAATAAACACCACATCGACCATACCTTCTGCAAAACTTGCGGTGTTCAGTCGTACGGCCATGGCCAGGATGGCAAGGGCAACTACATGACGATGATCAACCTCAATTGCCTCGAGGACTTCGATTTCTCCTCGGTCAAGGTCACCGAATTCGACGGCGCGAGTTTGTAGAACTGTAGGCTCACCATACCCTCCGTCCCATCCAACCTAGCTCGTGTTGACGATAGTAACTGTTGTGTATACAATGGTTATAAGTATGAAAACTGTACTCAACGTCAAAACTGACAAGGAAGTGAAAGAGAAGGCGCAGGCCCTAGCGAAGCACCTGGGCATTCCCCTATCGACTATCGTGAATGCCCACCTAAAAGCTTTTATTGCAACTGGTGAATTCAGCGTTAGTCGCGAGCCAGAGCTTCGACCTGAAATAATTAAGGAAATAAATCGCTGCATCAGGGAAGTTCGAACTGGCCGAAATATGTCTCCGCGATTTTCAAATGCCACCGACGCGATTGCTTGGCTTAATAAATAGTTAGGCACTATCTCATGGAAGTTGAATTTAGGAAAGAATTTTTAAAGCAGTATAAAAAGCTTCCGAAGAAAATTCAGGCTAAATTTAATGAGCGGTTGCAGTTATTGCTTACTACGCCTACCCACCCGCTTCTACAACTCCATACTCTTACAGGTGCTGACTACCCGATTGAAACTATCAACGTGACAGGAGATTATCGGGCACAATTTCTACGCACCAGAGATCTTCTGTCGTTCATTAGGATTGGCTCACACAGCCAGCTCTATTAACTAACAGAAAAACAGACCCAATTGGGTCTGTTTTTCTGAAACTTTCACAAATTGAATGCTAGGCGTGGCGCTAGCGGAAAAACGTAGCTACACACCAGTGGTAGTTGCGATTTTGAAATGAAGTGCGAGGCGAACAAGAAAAAAGACCCGACCGGGACTTGATGGGTCCAGGGAGGGTCTTTTTTCGTAGTTCAACGAAGCAATTCGTTCAAAATCACGACTACCAAGCAAAGTGGGCAAAGGCACGATTAGCCTCCGCCATCTTGTGCACATCCTCACGCTTCTTCACGGCGTTGCCTTCTTCCTTAGCAGCGAGCATCAGCTCCTGCGCGAGGGCTTTGTGCATCGGCACACCCTTCTGACCACGGGCAGCCCCGATGATCCAACGGAGTGCAAGCGCCACGCGGCGCTCGGGGCGTACTTCGCGCGGCACCTGGTAGTTTGCGCCACCGACGCGGCGACTACGTACTTCCATGAGGGGGCCAGCGTTTCGCATCGCAGTCATAAAGACCTCCAGTGGATCGGCCGCTTCCTTCCCAGCATTCTTCATTTCCTCAAAGGCACTGTAGACAATCTTGCGGGCGGTTTCCTTCTGGCCACGGAGCATCACATAGTTAATGAGACGTTCTACATCGACTGATCCGTACTGCACATCTGGACTTACCACCGGTCGCTTCTTAATTGGTCGACGCATAGTTATTGAATTAATTACGTAGTTAATTACGCAGCCGCGCTCGGTCGTACATCGATTAAGAGAAAGGCGCTTGGGCGCTCATTCTTCGCATAATGCCCCGAACAATTGTTCTGGCACTCGGTATCTGTAGCGAATATAGACTATTGTGTATCGCGTGTCCGCAAGCGCTCACCGGTCGAATGACCCGTGAACACTTCAGGGCACACGCCACGTGAGGCGTGTGGTCTTCCTATTTCGACTTAGGCTTTTTGGCGCCGTACCGTGAACGACCCATGCGACGAGCAGAAACGCCCGTTGCGTCGTACTTACCACGGACGATGGTGTACTGGACACCGATGTCCTTCACGCGTCCACCGCGTACCAGTACTACCGAGTGCTCCTGGAGGTTGTGGCCAATACCCGGGATGTAGGCAGTAATTTCCTTGCCGTTACTAAGACGGACACGAGCAATCTTGCGGATAGCTGAGTTTGGCTTACGAGGAGTCTTGGTGGTCACACGGGTACACACACCACGCTTGAAGGGTGAGTGGTACTTGTTGGGGTGGTTTTCGATTTTATTAAAACCCCAGTGCAAGACTTCGGTCTTGCTCTTGCGCACCGGATCGCGGCGCTTTTTGCGGGTCAACTGTTGAATGGTGGCCATATTTGTAGCCCGCGTAGCATACTACAGGCTTGTTTTTTTGCAAGCTTGTTATAGAGCTAGTGGTCACGGACGCTCGCAGCCCTCTTTTCTAAGAAAACCAAAACAAGCTAATGAGCGCCTCCGCCAAGAAGTTGGTGACGGCACTGAGCGGGCCTCCCAGCACAAACACAAAGACAATAATCACAACACCAAAGGCCAGCATGACATTGCGTTCCATCACGCGCCGCAGAGAGTCATAGCGTAGGGCCAGCGAAAGCGGCAAAAGGCGGGGCAGGATCTTTGAGCCATCAAGCGGCGGAATAGGCACCAGGTTAAAGAGCGCCAAGAAAATATTCATAACGACGATCTGAGCCGCTAAGGTGACAAAGGTAGGCGAGAGGCCCAGCACTTGGGAAGCACCAATCAGTGCCGCAAACACCACCGCAATGACAAGGTTCGCGACTGGCCCCGCTACCGCTACAATCGCCTCTCCCCACTTCTGGTTGCGAAAATTGTATGGGTTGTAGGGGACGGGCTTCGCGGCACCAAAGAGAATCGGGGAACCGCTTGCAATCAGGAGTCCCGGGACAATTACCGACATCAGAGGGTCGAGGTGGACCAAAGGATTGGCGGACAAACGACCTTGTAGGCGAGCAGTTGGATCGCCCAAGAGATTGGCAGCATGACCGTGTGCCATCTCGTGAATGACGATTGACATGATAAGGGCGACAATTTGCGCGATGAAGAGCAGTTCCATAGGTACTGCCATGGTACGGAGAATCGCTTGCAATAGCAAGCGATGACTGGTAGTATGGCGCGACCTAATTTACCTATGGCTAAGCAATGCGACATCACCGGCAAGAGCACCCAAGTGGGTGGCCGCTACAGCAACCGCACTCGTGCGACGCAGTTTAATCCGTGTGGCAAGGTACGACGCAGCCCCAACCTCCAGAAGAAGCGTATTTTTGTACCCGAGCTTGGTAAGAGCATTACCCTCACCGTTTCGACTAAGGGCCTCCGCACCATCGCCAAAAACGGCGCCTACCAGACCCTCAAGACGGCTGGACTGATCTAAGCACAAAAACAGCACCGCGGGGCCCCTGCCCCGCGGTGCTGTTTTTGTGGCCTGAATTACCTAGTACGATCGATCGTACTACACGTGAGCCCAGAGCTTCAGTTAGTTATCGCTCGAACCACTTTCCCGTCACTTATAAATATAATCGTTCCGGCTTCGGCCGTACTAAGGAGCTGCGCACCGACGTTCTCTACGCGCTCCACCACTTCGGGATGCGGATGCCCGTAATCGTTGTCCTTGCCTGCCGAAACGACCGCATACTGAGGTTCTACCACCCGCAAAAAATCTTCACTCGAGGAGGTGCGGGAGCCGTGGTGCCCAAGCTTCAGCACCTCGCTCTTTAGACTACTTCCGTACTGATCCACGAGATACTGCTCTGTTCCCTCCGGCGCGTCACCGGTAAGAAGAAACTCGGTTGTGCCATAACGCAAGAGCGCCACGATGGACGAAGCATTACTCTCCCAAGGTGCCGGGTCACTTATGGGCGAGAGAATGGTCAGGGTGGTAGAGGCCCCGAGTCGCCACACCTGGCCCGAACGAGCGTAGGTCACTTTTGCACCCTCGCTCTCCACAGCAGTGTCAAAAGCTTCCGACGCTGCTGTATCGTTTACATTTTCCGTACGTAGCACTTCTGCCACCTCGTAGCGTGCCAGGATGTCAGTGAGGCCCGCCACATGGTCCTTGTCGGGATGAGTGCCGATGAGGAGATCGATCGTACGATCGCCGACTGCTATGACCTCAGTAATTTCGCGCACCACACTGCCATCGGGCCCGCCGTCAATCAGCACCTGCACCCCGTCGGGTGTTTCAATAAAAATGGCATCCCCTTGTCCCACATCAAGAAAAGCGACGTGGAGTTCGTTACTGTTTTTACTTACTCCACCAATACCAAGGAGCGCGGTTGCGCTACTCCCTACTACCGCAGCGCCCACGAGAGGTAGCCACAGGAGGAGTGTCACCACCGCCATCACCCCGAGCGCCAGTAGCCTCAATCGCAGTACACTCTCATTCATAAAAAAAGTATAGCGCAGCCGGGACGATGTTTAGCATACGTGTTAAAATGAAGAGAAGTTACTCACTAGCCATCCTGATTATGAAATACGAACCACTATCGTTTGAGATTCCGACTCTGGACGGTATTTCGGAAGAGACCATTAAGGAACACCTAGGCCTCTATGAAGGATACGTAAAGCACGTCAATCTCATTCACGAAAAAATCGAAGCCTACGAACATGATCTCGCGAGCAATAGCTACGCCATCTCGGAGATGCAGCGGCGCCTCGGGTTTGAGTTTGGGGGTATGCGCAACCACGAGTACTACTTTGCACAGCTTGAGGGTGGCGGCCGACCCCTCCCTCCGGGACCACTGCAAGAAAAAATCGTCGCTACCTGGCGAAGCCTTGAAGGCTTCCTCGAGCACTTTACCCGCATTGCGATGACCCGTGGTGTCGGCTGGGCTATGCTCTATCATGATCCCCATACCGACCAGCTGGTCACCGCGTGGGTGGACGAGCAGCACCTGGGGCAACTGGCCGACCTCGATATTGTCCTCGCCCTCGATATGTGGGAGCACTCGTACATGCGCGACTACCCACCAAGCAAGAAGAAGGAGTATGTCACGGCATTTTTCAATAACCTCAACTGGGAGGTCGTCGCGGCTCGCTTATAAACTAACGAAAGAAGCTGGGTAGATCATTTTTGTTCTGCTGGCTCAAGGTCGCAGCCGGGTCCTCTAAAGAGGGCCCGGCTGCGACCTTTTTAGCTAGCTGCTCTTTTACGAACAATTCCTCCTCAATCGTCCAGTCGGCGGTCGCAGTCACCTCGGAAGCATCTCTCTCACGCCCCATAGGCGATACCACATGAGCGGTGACCGGTGCAAAGTACCCAGCGCGGTAACAGCCGTACCAGAGCAGCGCGTACGCCACTGTCACCCAGGCAAAAGAAAACGTGGGCACCGGAAGCGCCGCAAACGAGAGGCTGGCCCAAGCGCTGGCCATACCCGTGACGTACGAAAGCACGAGCGTCGTCGGGTAGGCGAGCAAGGTGGCGAGCGGAGGTGAGAGGAGCGCCAGCACACCGGTAGCAAACGTGAGTCCCATCGCTACTGGTACCATGGGCAAAACCAGCACATTAACTACCACCGACACGAGCGAGATCTCACCGATGTGATAGAGAAGGAGCGGCAACACTGCCACCTGCGCCGCCACGGTGGCAATTAGCAGTTCGCGTAATTTGTAAATGAACTTGCCTTGAGTGAAGGCAGTCTCTAGTTGTGGCGCCACCAGTATGAGACCGAGCGTTGCCATAAACGAAAATTGAAAGCCGATGTCGTAGAGGAGGAGAAACGGGTTCCACATGAGCATCGCCGCAGCTGAGAGGAGAAGTGCGCGCATCACCAAATACTGCCGACCAAACGTGCTCGCTATGAGAGCCAGGGCGGCCATGAGACTGGCGCGCAGCACTGTCGCCGAAAGGCCGACCATGAGTGCAAATCCGAGAATAGCAAAGAGCCCAACGATCAGACGCGCCCGTGGCCGCAGAAAAAACGACAGCACAAAACTCACAAACGCGACCACGAGCGACAGGTTGTAGCCTGAGAGCACGACGATGTGGGTGAGACCAGTGACGCGAAACACTCGTTCCAGTTCTTCACCCAGCGCTTGCTTTACCCCAAGGAGTAGCCCGACCCCAAGACCAAAAGCTGGCTCGGGAAGTACCGCACCAAGCGCCATCACAAAACGCTGCTTGGCCCCGTAGAGACGGGCGAGAAATATATTTCCTTGACCCTGCTCCAGTACCTGGAGTTCGGGGTAACTCAGACGATACTCGACGCCGCGCGCGAGCAAGTAGCCAGGATAGTTGAAAGTGCGTCCGAGTTCGGTTTCAAATGATTCGGGGACAGTGAGTGCGCCAGTGGTGCGCAGGCGGTCGCCATAGGCGACCGCCTCGTAGCGATCGGTGGTCACAAGCAAGAGATCCCCATCAGCGGTACGCAGGTAGAGATGGAGTGACCGCTCTCGTAGCTGGGGTTCGCGCGCCACTACACCTTCAAGTACCACTTCGCTTCCCACCATACTGGCAAGTGAAGAGTCACCCACCGCCCGCCAGGAAAGTTCGGTGCGGGCAATGCCAGCTACCAGTGAACATACCACCACGCACACCAAAAGTAGCGGGGTACTACCACCATAGCGCCACGCGATGAGAGCCACTGCGGTCGCAATAACAAGGAGAAGACCAAGCAGTGAGAGTGGCACAGAAACGAGGGTGCGCAGTGCCACCCCCGCACCAAAGGCCACTATGCCAGCATAGAGAAGCATAGGCATAGAGTAAGTATACAAAAAGAAGAAGGCCGAGGCCGCGCAGAGAGCGCGTCCTCGGCTAGGTGCGACCATTCGTGGTCGCCTGATGGGGTGCACCCCGTTGGTTACTTGCTTCCCATCACGAGCAAGACCGGGGCGTCATTGCCCGAGTAATCGTTTTCGGTCAGGTGGCGGTCGGATCTCCCTGATCTGATGGTGGAACCCACGGCGGGGGAGACGACGCATGTCGTGCTCTCCAAAAAAGTTGCAGGTGTCCAGTCACACCTCCTGGCGCACGGCGTGCAGTAAGGTCGTGCCGGACACTTTTACAGTACCGGCTTGCCACCCCCCCGTCAACTACCTACCCTGCGCAAATGAAAAGATCGCCGGTGAAGGCGACCCGTCGCGGGGCGAGCCGAATTGCTCGCCCCCGTCTTGTGAACTACGCAGAGGCCGATACTGCTGCCATCTCCGCATGAAGAATGAACGGCATGCGCGGGAGCTCCCATTCTCGCTCCTTTGCGTAGGTAAGGGCTTCCACCTGGCCCGCGCTCGCGCGAGCAAAAAGCTCATCCTTGATTTCAGCTTTCGTCCAGTACTGGCCGAGAAGCCGTGCCGTGTCGCCGCGGCCGCTGGCATCGAGCTGACGATGCGCATTGATCAGCGCACCCGTTGAAGCTTTTGTGAGCAAGACCCATCCCCCTTTAGTCCCGCACAATGCAAGGACGAGTCAAAGGTTACCAACCAACCTTACTTCCCGTCAAGGGCTTCATTCACCAGGCGGTCGGCTTCCTTATTAAATTCGCGACGCACGTGGGTAAGGGTGAGATGGGGAAAATCATCAATGCGCTGGTTGTGAATCGCCATATAAAGTGGCATGAGGCTCGGCTCTTTCACCCGGTATTCGCCGGTAATCTGCTTTTTTACCAGCTCACTATCAAGGCGTAGCTCAAATTCCATGCGGGGCGTTTCTTCACCGTAGAGCTGGCGCAGGATGTCGAGCGCAACAATCACCGCCTGATACTCGGCGTAATTATTAGTTGCGTTACCGATGGCCTGCTTGTGCTCTTTAATAACACCCCCGGCTGCGTCGGTGATGTAGACGCCGATCGCCGCCGGCCCAGGATTGCCACGGGCTCCACCGTCCGTATAAATAATTACTTTTTCCATAATTTAAAACACGTTTTAAGCCCCATCTGCTTTGTTGTCTTCGTCGTAAAAACATTCACTGTGCAAGCAGCACACCTCATGCTTTTACTCCTCGCCGCCGCGCAGCTCGGGCTTTCTTCATGCTGTAAGGTACCACGAGCTACCCTAATGCACCACCAACACTATTTGTCGGCAAAATATCAACAATGCGCAAACGCACCTGCCGCCGATTCATAAAAAACGATTCTTCGACGTGCGCGAGGAGGGTAAGCGGTACGCCCACTTGGGGGCGTACCGTAAAACTTCCCTCGCCTGCAAAAAAAGCAATCGCTTCGAGCGTACCGCGCGTTCGCGGCAATACCACCTTAAGATGCTCTTTGGCCTTCCCGAAAACTTCTACCTTCTCCGGTACTACCTTAGAAAAAGAAAACAGGGGTTTCTCGTTACCGGCACCAAAGGGGGAGAGTCGGCGAAGTGTTTCGATAAGGGTGTCATTGACCTCATCCAGCGACAAAAGTGCGTCGGGCACGCGCTCTTCTACCACGACCGCTGCTTCACCGAGGGCCTTGAAGTGACGATTGAGTTCGTCGCTGAGGGTAAAAATATGTTCATCACGTACGGAAAAACCACCCGACGCGTGATGCCCTCCGTACTCGAGAAACAATGCGGCGGCTGCCTCCATAAGACGCACCACACTGACGTGCCCGCCGGAACGCGCCGAGCCCTTGTACACGTCATTGCCATCCCGTCCCCACAGAAATACCGGTCGTGCATACTCTTCAGCTAGTTTGTTGGCCGCGAGTCCCACCAAGGCAGGCCGCCAGTCGGGCGAGCCGAATACCAACACCGGCGGGAGTTCTTCGGTATGGAGTTTTATTCGTTCGTGCATCTCGCGCGTAATCAGCGCGACCGCCGTTTTACGCTTGCCATTGAGTTCCTCCAAGTGATCGACATGTCTTGCAGCTTCCACGGGATCACTCTCTGAGAGCATGTAAAAGGCCTCCTTGGGCTCGCCCATGCGCGAGGCGGCGTTGATGCGGGGACCGATGGAGAAACCAATATCGTCTTCGGTGAGGAGGTGCTGTTGTAGTTTTTGCTGGCGCAGGAGTTTCTGGAGTCCAGGCCGACGTGACTTGCGCAGGACGAGAAGTCCATAGTGCGCGAACACACGGTTCTCTCCCACGAGCGGCACCATGTCAGCGATCGTCGCGACTCCCACCATATCAAGCAGCCAACGCTCTTGTCCGGGAGGCAGCGTCGCCTTCCCCTCTCCCATCATCGCTTGCACGAGCTTAAACACGACGGCGCTGCCGCACAATTCGCGGAAGGGGTAGTCACCAAGTTTTGGGTTTATGATCGCCACTGCCTCCGGCAGGGTTACCCCTGGCTCGTGGTGGTCGGTGATAATGACGTCGATCCCGAGCGAGCGCGCGTGAGCTACTGCTTCCACATCGGTGGTACCGCAATCGATGGTCACAATAAGCGTCACGCCGTTTTTATGGAGCGCATCGACTGCAATCGTTGAAAGACCAAAGCCCTCAAAGTGTCGATGGGGGATGTAGTTTTCAAAATTACTGTAGGAGAGAGCGGTAAAAAAGTCGTGGAGTACGACGGCGCCAGGGATACCGTCGCAGTCGTAATCACTAAAGATGCCAATGCGCTCGTTGTTTTCTAGTGCCTGCGCGATACGGGCGACCGCCTTCTTCATGTCGTGAAGGAGGAGTGGGTCGTGCAAATGCTCGTCAAAACTGGGGTGTAAAAATCGCTCGATCGCTTCCCCATCGGTGAGACCACGTTGTTCTAAGAGCGTGGAGAGAAGGGGTGAAAGCGGGGCAGACATAGGAGTAGGCACTATGGTACCATGCAAATAAATAACCTAACGATATGGGCACGATTTTTGAGAAAATTATTGCCCGGGAAATCCCGGCACACATTATTTACGAAGACGAGATGGTAGTGGCGTTTCTTGATATTAAGCCGGTGCATCTCGGGCACGCCCTCATCGTTCCCAAGCAACCATTTGTAAACGCCTTTGACGCCCCCGGCGATACGCTCGCCCAGATGATGAAGGTGGGTAGCCTGATAGCAAAGCGCCTTGAAACTACGCTGGGAGCTGAAGGAGTTAATCTTATTATGAATAACGGCGCTGCTGCCGGACAAGAAGTCTTTCACGCCCACCTGCATGTGGTACCCCGCTACCAGGACGACCAGGCGTTTACTTCTCCGCACCGCACCGAGGTAAGTGCCGAAGACCTCGCTGCTACCGCTGAAAAACTTCGTGCGTAGACAATTAGCCCGTTGCTCACCAAACCCTTCGGTTAACCGAAGGGTTTGGTGTAGGATTTAAGTTAATAATAAATAGTACGATCGATCGTACTACTTGAATGCGAGGCAGATAGAAAAACAGGCGGCGGGGCTTTGCCTCGCCGCCTGTTTTTCCTTAACTGTCTAACTCGTAAGTTAGGCGCGCAACAAATCGATAGCCTCAGTACTGCCCTTTTCCAGAAACTCGAGCATGGCGCCGCCGCCGATCGAGATAAAACCGAAGTCGTCATTGAGGCCAAGTTTTTCGATCGCTGCGACGGTGTCGCCCCCGCCCACGATCGAGAACGCCTCCGACGCGGCCAGTGCTCGTGCCGCGCTTTCCGTCGCCTCGACAAAGCCGGCTTCATAGTTGCCAAACGGCCCGTTCCAGAGCACGGTCTTGGCGCCAGCAATCTCCTGTGCTAATTGCGCGATCGTCTCGGGGCCAGCGTCCATAATACGGTCGGTCGACGCTACACCTTCAAGCGGTCGCACCGTATGCGCACCGTCGCCCGCATCCACCACGACATCAATTGGCCAGATGATTTTTGCGCTTTCAAGAAACGATGCCCCAACAAGTGACACATCGGAGACGAGTGACTCCCCTACCTCAAGACCGCGACCCTTCATCAGGTCATGAAGGAGTGCACCACCGATAAATAGTCGGTCATACGAAGCGAGATACTTTTCAACAAGCGGCATTTTGGTTTCAAACTTGGCACCACCAAGAAGAAACAGCGACGGGTGCTGCGGGGTCATGGCCTTCTCAAGTTCTGCCACTTCTTCTGCTAACGTGAGGCCAGCATAGGCAGGGAGAAGCCTTGCCACTCCCACGGTTGAAGCATGCGCCCGGTGCGCTTCAGCAAAGCCATCGTTCACAAACAGTTCACCGAGGGCAGCAATGTGTGCAGAGAGGGTGTCATCGTTCTCTTCTTCGCGCGGGTCTTGGCGCAAGTTTTCTGCGAGCAAAATGTCACCGTCCTGCATGCCCTCGCGCAGTGCACTAAACTCGGGCGCGGTAATTAGCCCACCCCAGGTAAGGGAAAGACGCTCCTTAAGCGCCTCGTAGATCGGTCGTAGGGTTTCCTCGGGCTTCCGACCAATGTGCGAAATGATGATGGTGCGCGCACCGGCTTTTTTTAAATACTCAAGGGTCGGAAGAGCGCGCAAGAGGCGAAAGAGGTTGCGTGGCTTTCCATCGTCACCGAGTGGAATGTTGAACGACGAGCGAACAATGACGTACTTTCCTCTAAGATCCCCGGCGTCAGCGATAGAGCGGAGCTGCATGCTTATGAAATAACTGAAGTAATAATCGCGCCAAAATCGTCGGCTTTGAGGCTCGCACCTCCGACAAGAAATCCCTGCATGCCACCAGCTTCGTGGAGAGCGGCGGCATTATCTGGCTTCACTGAGCCACCGTAAATAATGCGCATCCGCTTGCCGAGCGCCCGATCATAGAGCTTCACGAGCACACTCGTAATAAAGAGTTGCATTTCTTTGACGTCCTCGGGAGTGGCTGTCTTGCCAGTACCGATCGCCCAAATGGGCTCGTAGGCGATCACCACAGCCGCAAGTTGGCGAGCGGAGAGACCGGTACAGAGTGCTCGCAACTGCCCCTCCACTACCGAAAAGAAGTCCCCGCGCAGATCACGTTCTCGCTCGCCAATGCACACGACCGCGGTGAGTTTGCGGCGCAGACAGGCGAGGATTTTTTTGTTGACCTGGGCATCGGTCTCCCCCAGAGCGCGGCGCTCAGAGTGACCGATGATGACGTAGCTTACCCCGAGTGAGGCCAGCATGGAGCCCGATACTTCACCGGTATAGGCACCAGCATCCTCATAGAAAACGTCCTGTGCTGCGAGCGGTAGTCGACCTCCTGGTGAGAGTCGCGAGAGGTCGGGAATAAATGGAAACGGTGGCGCCACTACAACCGACACCGGTGCGTCGCGCTTCACCTTTTTTCGTACCGCGAGAAACAGGGCTTTAGCTTCCGCACTGGTCGCTGGGTTCATTTTCCAGTTACCAATGACAAGTGGGTGATGGGATGACATACGCGACTATCGTACCATGGCCGAAAAGCGCAATAGTGCAACGTAGCAAAGGGTACTAGGCTGCTCACAGATGCAGCTGCCCCTCAGTTTTCAACTAGCCCAAAAGTGCCCCAGATGCGAGGCGCGACTGAATAAAAATTCGAGTCGTACTTTCTGTACGGTGAGAGTTTTTATGAGGAAAGCAACAAAGCAGATGGGGCACTTTTGGGCTAGTTGGCTTCGCGCCAATCACGAAAAACGTATACATCGGACGTCTTCGGCACTAAAGGCGGTGGACTTTCTACCAAGTTACGGTCATACGAGTTGTAACGATTTAGGAATCCTGATATCGGTACACTACCCGAAACCCATTGGTCACCCACCCGACCATTACTCACAATGGTGCCAGTAAGGGTGAGCGAGTTGCGGAAGCGATACGAGGATAGGCCAGAAGGTAGATAGTAGGTAGTATTATTACAATAGCCAAGTGGCGCAGAATTCGTGCAGTAGTGATTGCGTCCATAGCGGCCCGTTTGAGCAATAAAGATTCCGTTCAGTGTCATGTCATTGGGTACACTGAGTCCAAGGAGCATGTCCTGCTGTGCAATCGCCAAAAGGCCAGCACTCGACGTCGAGTACGTAATATTGCCATTTAAGATAATGCTGCGGCTCACTCCTGGCGTATCGTTATCGGCCGCCGCAATCGACACCTTTTGACTGACCACACCGTCGAGCCACACTTGATCTTCCACAAAAATGAGCGGGCAAGCGGCCGGGATGGTATACGTACCAACATTTGCCGTATTGGAAATCACCGGGCGCTCTTGCGCCCATACACCTGCGGTGGTGAGCCCCCACACTTGAGTTGCGCCAGTGACGCGTCGCACCGTAATCGTCCCGTTATTGTTGAATGTCACACGATATCCATAGGAACCCGAGGGACCAAAATAGAGGCCACCAGCATTTTGTGCTCGCTGCTGCATCTGCGATAAGTCAATTACAAGGTCAGTGAAGTTTATCGGTGCTGACGGGAAGGTAAAGAGAGCCTGGTTGGCATTGGCCGTCGTGGTAAAGACACCAGGGGTGGTACTAGCGACAGTGCACCCGAAAGATGAGTTGCAATTCCAGGTAGTTTGGCCGCTACTCACTGTCGAAAGATTGAAACCGTCCATGCGTACACCACCGTTGGTGTGGTAGGGGCCAATAATTGTCCGCGACGGACCGGCCCACACATTTGAATTGATGATGTAGGCATACTCGGCCACGGTTGGGCGCACGTAGCGGGCACTTACGGTACGCCTAAACTCAGGTTTCGCATACGTGTGCCCAGTTGATTCCACTTCAATCGAGGCTACGTCACCACAATAGGTGCTGCTCGATACAGAAAGTGAAAACTCTCCAATCGCTCCCCCCTCAGGATCAAAGTATTCATGTACGTACGGTCCAGGAAGACCCGTGCCTTCGGTGGTGTCGTTAGGGAAGTGAGCCAAATACCAACGGTAGTAATTGAGGCCTGCCTCAGCAATGTCAGTCGCGCGCTGGATCTCAAGACGCGCCGTAATCACCTGGCTCTGCCCCACGGCATACCCTAGCGTTGCCGAAAGAATGACAAACAAGACCGACCCAAACACCAAGACGAGGACGAGGAGATAGCCGGTCGTAGCAGTAACACTCATAGGTGAAGTAGACATAGACTAGAGGTTATCTTTTAAGTTGCGCGGAGCGGCGCTGCCTCGCAGCAGAAACTCTCCGGGTGAGCGAATCGGATCAATATTCACAATAAGCGACATTTCTGCATATCGCACATCGGTGAGCAAATCACCGGTCGATAACTCATTACCCGCAGTGTCAAAGTAGCGGAAGGTTGTTGAGGCTTGGATGAGATTTTGTACGTATTCAGATAATATGAGAGTGACGTTTGGAGTAGACGTCGAGTACGAGGAGGTGGCTGATGGGTCGTAGGTGTATTTATAGAGAGTTGTCGTTGCTAACTGGTAAATGACCAGTTCAATTACCTGGTCACGATCAACATCGCTGTAAAACGCCATGCGGTGGGGTTCCATGATGACCATGGGCCAGGTGCCTTCAGCGGAGGGAAGCATTTCGCGCGTGTCTTGCACCCAGGTGGCCAAACCGCGTCGGGCAGTGTCCACTTCCCCGGCCTGGGCAATCGTGTAGGCGTTTGTTTGATACAACATAGCAATCGTACTCGTAATCGATAGCATCAAAACGGTGGTGATCGCGATTACCACTATTACTTCAACAAGCGTCATCCCGTGACGGTGGGAGGAGGGGTATCTCATAACGGCACGAGTGTTACGGTGCTGGCAATTGGTCCAGAAATAGTGAGATCGCTGAGGTTGTAGGTGGTAAAACCACCAGCAGTCACCTCAAGTACGTAATCACTTTCAGTAGCCATGCTCGTAAAGAATACGGAACCACACGAGTCAGCGGTACGTTGACTAAGGTAGCCAGTACGCGAGAGGCGCAGGGCGGCGCCAGGGATCGGCACGCCCGAAGGGTCGACTACATTGATACGCAGACTATTGGTGAAGACCGGTGTAGCGACCAACGTGACGGGCAGCGTCGTACCAGGTGGTAACGGGACCGGGTGCCCCGGACAGGCGCGGGTAATCGTAGAACCGGTAATCGTAGCGCTGTAACTATCCCACTCACGGTCAGTAAATGTGGCTTCGCCCGACGCATTGGTCACGCCGCTAAATTGATGTTTATAGATCGGTAGCCCACCAAGGTCGGTGCCGATGCTTTTCGTTCCCCGCCACGATACAGTTGCACCCGAGCGCAGAGTCGCACTTTCTCGAAAGAGAACTGTCGCATCCGTCAGCCGTGGCGTGACACTAGAGTCCGTCGTCTCTAAGGTAAAGCCGATCACGAGCGCTGGGTACGCTACCGGATCAAGTGTCGTAAGCGGAATGAGGCGGTCGGTAAATCCTGTGGAGTTTCCTGGTAAATCAGTATCGGGAATAAGGGCAAATGTTGAGGTGCCTGTGTATAGTTGGGTACGCAGTGTCGTCCCAGGCGGTAGCACACGCCCTAATGATACAACCTCCCAACGCTCCATAGTTGACGCCGTCAGCGAGGGAGTAAACGCAAATCCGGACGTGACGTAGAGACCACCCCCAGCATCTGCCAGTGCCAGCTCTCCAGTCACTGGTGCGAGATTAGAGGAACTAGCAATACTGGCCGCACTAACGAAGGATTCACTGATGTAGTTTTCTACCAATGACGAATAGAGACTGAGATTAATATTGCTTAGCTGATCAATTTGAAAACTCATCGTCGAAACGTCAGCTTCCAGTACAGAAATCGGCTGTGTGGTCGGGTTAGGATTACTAGTTGTTGCGATGTGTGTCTGATCGCTCGAGTAACCAGCTTTTGAAACAAAAATTTCGTAGTTAGAACCCGCCGGCGCACCAGCAAAAAGAGCCGTCCCTGTGACATCCGTTTGCCGCGTTACATCAATCGTGGTGGTGCCGCTGGTATTGAGGAGCCGCACGGACGCGCTCGGGACAGGCGACACTGTCGCGTCAAGCACGTTTACCCGAATAGTGCCGCCACCGACCGTTGTTTCGATCGAGCGCGGTACAATATTAGAAATGAGTGTAATTGACGTCGTTGCTCCTGTAACATTCCACGAGTACTCAACCTTTACTTGCTTATAGTCGGCCAGAATACTGTTACTATCCGCAGCTCCGAGTCCGTCAGCGTCGTCGTCCACGTACTGGATAAGTACACGCTCGTTGAAAAGATAGCCATTAAACGTCCGAGTACGATTTTGCGGAATGTTTCCAGCTGGAATACCAGCCACCGTTCCCACCGCATCGTAGGTAAGTGAGCGAATATACTCCATCCGCTCATTGGCAAGCGAAAGGGCACTAAGCCGCGCGCGCGCGTTAGTGCTCAGTTTAAATACATATTCCACCAGCACGAACAAGCCTCCAAAAAAGAGTAGTAGTACCGCCGAGACGATTACCACTTCTATCAGTGAGAAGCCACGGGCAGCGCGAGGGGAAAACTGCATAGAATTATCCCGACATGCCGTCGGAGATAGAGTAGATAGGAGCAATCAGCGCCAGAGCGAAGAAACCCACCCCCGTGCCAATCACCACCATAAGGAGTGGTTCGATAATAGTGGAAAGGTCTTTTGTCTTGCGCTCCACTTCATTTTCGTAAAAGGTAGCTAACTCGCCCAGCATGCCCGAAATCTGCCCGGTTTCTTCGCCCACCAGAATCATCTCGCCCACCAAGATGGGATAGAGTTTACTTTCGGCAATAAACCTCTCCGACAGCGGCGCTCCCTTCTCGACCGTATCGCGAGCGGCGCGCACGATGCGTTTGTAGTAGAAGTTTTGTACCACCTCTTCGGTGATCTCGAGCGATTGAATGACGTCTACCCCCGAGCGGAGGAGCGAGGAGAGCGTGCGAGCCGTGCGCGCAGAGTTAGTCTCCTTGGCCATGGTGCCAATAATCGGAAGACGAACCACCACAAACGACATAATGCGTCTGCCGAGCGGGCGTTTAAAGAAATACCCGATTGCAACCACGATACTGATGAGCCCCCCGATTACCAGCAACGTATAATCGTTCATAAAGTTGGTGAGCCAAATAAGAAACTTGGTGGTGGCGGGGAGCTCCATCTTGCCGCCTTCGAATACGGCAATGATCTGTGGCATCACAAAGATCATCATCAAAATAGCAATCACCACCATCACGATGATAACGATAGACGGGTAGATCATTGCCCCCTTAATCTTTTTTTTAAGATTGTTCGCCCGCTCGATCTGCAGCGCCAGGGTAGAAAGCGCTTCCGCCAAATTACCACCCTCTTCACCTGCCTTCACCATCGCGACATAGAGATTTGAAAATACCCCCGGAAACTTGCGTAACCCTTCGTGGAACTGCTCACCTTTGTTAATACCGGCAATCAACTCTTTAATAATGAGCTTGAGGCGCGGGTTCTTGCTCTGGCGTTCGATCACCGAAAGCGCGCGACTCACCGTAAGGCCAGCAGTAATCATTGAACCTAGGTTTCGCGTAATCATCACGATCTCGTCGTCTTTGACGCGGCTTAGAAAGGCGTTGATACGCTCCATTGAAAAGCGTCCGCTCATGAGCCCACCGGCTTCTTTAATGGAAGCAACGGTGTGACCATTTTGGCGGGCGACAGTATACACCGCAAAACGATCAGCCGCTTCAATGGTCTCGGTGACCGGCTGCCCCTCCCGATCCTCGCCGCTGTAAGTAAACGTAGCCATGACTATTCATTAATAACGCGTAGCACCTCTTCGACGCTCGTGAGTCCTTTCGCCGCTTTATAAATACCGTCTTCAAGCATCGTGAGCATTCCCTCCTTACGCGCTTGTGCCTCGATCTCGTCGCTCGTTTTGCGCTGCAGCACCATTTCTTTGATGGTCGGAGTAATGGCGAGCACTTCGTGAATACCCATGCGGCCCTTGTAACCATCTTCGCTATCGCCGTTTTCCTTTGGATGGTAAAAGGTGATGTCGTTCCAGGTAGCGTTCTCTTTAATCACTTTCTCTTCCTTGAGGGTTTCCAAAACGAAATCGAGATTAGCGTGGACAGCCAAATCGTCACGTTCGGCCTTGGTGAGAATGTACGGCTGTTTATCATCGGAAAGTTTGCGTACGAGCCGCTGCCCCACCGCCACGCGCAGAGTGGAAACGAGGAGAAAGGCCTCTGCACCCATGTCGATAAGACGCGCCACGGTACCCGAGGCCGAGTTGGTGTGGAGCGTCGCGAGTACTAGGTGACCAGTCAGTGCCGCGTTGATCGCGAGGCTCGCCGTTTCTTCGTCGCGGATTTCCCCTACCATAATGATGTCGGGATCTTGACGCATAAGGGCCCGCAGTCCGGCAGCGAAAGTGAAGCCGATCTCTGGTTTTACTTGGCTTTGATTTACTCGCTGCATTTGGTATTCAATCGGATCTTCAATGGTGGAAATGTTCACTTCTGGAGTGTTAAGGAGGTCGAGGATGGTGTAGAGCGAGGTAGATTTACCCGAACCAGTCGGGCCAGTCACCAGTACGATGCCGGTCGTCGAACGGGTCGCGCGGTGGATGCGTTCGAGGGTAGAACCATGGAAGCCAATGCCTTCGAGGGAAAAGCCCGCGCGACTCTCGCGTAGAAGACGCATCACCACCTTCTCGCCGTAAAAGACCGGTAGCATCGACACACGGAAGGATACCTTCTGGCCGTCCATTTCCATCTTAAAGCGACCATCCTGTGGCAGCCGCTTTTGGTCCAGCTTGAGATTCGAAAGCACCTTAAGCCGCGCCACAATCGTTCCCGAAACATGCTTCGGCAGCTTCATCGCGTCGTTTAAAATACCGTCAATGCGGTAGCGTACGATCACTTCTTCCTCAGCCGGCTCGATATGGATGTCGGACGCGCCTTGGATGATGGCGTGACGCAGGAGCGTATCCACAATACGTACAACCGGCAGATCTTCCGCCATTTTCTTCAAATCACCTTCACTCATCTCTTCTTTCTCATCGCCGCCAATTACTTTCAGTGCTGAGGCGTCCTTCATGATGAGGTCGCCAAACTCGTCTTTCAGCGTCTTTTGGTACTGCCGCAGGGCTGCTCGCATCGAGTCGGTGTCGGTAAGCCGCGGCAGAATCTTGAGTCCCACCTTTTTCTTTACAAAGTCGATGGCCGGTAGATCGGCGGTGTCGAGCATGGCCACTTCGAGCGTATCGGCCGTCTTTTTGTACGCAATGATGTTGTGCGTGCGCGCCACGGGCTCCGGGATGAGTGAAAGGATCTCAAAATCAACCTTGATGTTTTTGAGCGAAACAAACGGAATCCCCATCACGTAGGACTCTACTCGCCGCATGTCGTCCTCTGTCATGTGTCCCTGAGCAATCAGCGCCTCTGCGAGCGTGCGCCCTTCTTCCTTGGCAATTTTCTCGGCCGAAGCCAAATCGGCCTTGGTAAGAAGGTTGGCGTCTAGGATAAAACGCTTGAGCTGTTCATCTAAAATACGCACGGTACAAGAAAGATCACACACGCGACGCGTGCAGAAACGCACACGTCACTTATATGTGCATTGTATCACTCTGCGTACCCAAATGAGCGCAACGCTGCCCACAGCTTTAATGCAAATCGACCTCTCCAACTCAGTTTTAATTCATACAGTAGCAAAAAGTACGAAATCTTATTGGTAACGCTTCTTCATCACTTTTTCGTACACGTCACGACGGTGGGCAATGGCAAGAACTCGTACTTCGTTCTCATGTATTGAAAACACAACACGGTAATCACCAACACGTAATTTGCGAAAGCCTTTTAAGGACGAGCGTAGTGGTGCACCAAACAAGAGTGGCTCCTTCTGGAGTTTGGTCGAAATTGCTTCCTTAATAATCTCCTTCCAGCGCTTGGGAAGCCTCGGAATATCATCACTGACTACTCGCAGGTGGTAGACCAAGTGATACATAGCTATTTAGCTCCAGGCAGCGTCGTGGTCAACGTACTTCGCTTTTTTCTCGGTCTCACGTGAAGTAGCGAGTACATCGAGCATAATGTCTTCTTCAATATCGAGGGCCAGACGCAGCAATTCTGCCGCCTTGGTAGCGCGTGGTACCGTCGCCCGCTTGGCACTGAGCGCTAGCGCTGCGTCCAATTCGGGCGAGAGGCTTATATTGAGTCTGTTTTTAGTAGTAGCCATAGGTACACGACGGGTGTATCAAAAGTGTATCACTTGGGGTAGATCGAGGCAAGTACTCCCACCTACAACGGCGTTGCCATGTCCCACAGCATCATAAAAAACTTTTTGTAGTCGGCGGCGACGGTCGGTGACTTAAGGAAGTATACAAGCGGGGGCGTGCCGAACGTGTAAAGGGTGACCGTGTCAAAACGAATAGCGGTCTGTACTAGCGTTTTTGGCAAGGTGGGCAAGACACGGATTTTAAAGCGCTCACCAAACACCCCTTTTACCATTCCCGATAATCCTTCCACCTCGCAAGGCGCCGCAATGTAGTAGGTCACCAATCGTTTCTCATTCGCCCGCCGTGAGATGGGTACGTAATTATCACCAAAGAAGTTGAGAAATGCTTCTAAACCACCACCAATGCCCCACTGCTCACAGTCAGTCGGTAACCCGTCGACCAGTCGATCCTCAAAGTCGAGTATTTGCCGTGTGCCACGATAAATTTCTGCGTCTTGGGTGGCGCCAATTCCTGAGATTTTTTCGAGCTCCACGGCCGTCCGTTCCGCCATAATAAGCCGCTCACGCGCCATGCGGGTGACATATGAAGGCGGCAGCGCACGATATTTGCGCCGTACTCCAGACGGTACTTCTTCAAGGAGCACCAAATCTAGTAGGCGCTGCAGAGAAAGATGGACGTATTGGCGCGGCAGACTAAGGGCCTGCGCAATCTTCGACGGCGCCCAGGGCGTCCCGCGTTCAAGGAGAAACAAATAAACACTGGCATCACGTTCGGCAAGGCCGAGTTGAGTTAGGGAGTGGGCTAGTTCCGATTTACTTGTCATACTTACTTATTACAAAATATCACAAAACATTATTTTGTAAAGCTTCTTTGTATACTTTTTTGTCATACGTACTATTTACTTATAGTACTTTTATGGTAAAGTTTAATTAGACGTATCACACCAACAGGAGACGAGACATGCTGCTTACCAAGGAGAAACGATTCCCGAGTGTGTGGCACGGGGAGCGGTGGCGTTCTGGTGCTATGAGCATCGATGAGGCGTTCTTCAACAATAACCCAGAGCTCGTGAAGCAGTACCGTAGAGCGGCCAACAAAGTCGGCGCTCTTTTGCAACGTACACACGAAATTGAGGTACTCTTCTGGAGAGAAGTGTTGCGAAACGAAGCAACAACAATTTACGGGCTGCGGGCTGCCCTCTCGCGCCTGAGGGTGTTATGCCGCCTCTTGAACCTTGATCACGCTGAGGACAAAAGTGTGTATCAGTCCCGTCGAGCGCGGGCAGAGCGTCTGAACGAATTCAAGCGGGAAGTGGCGATGTTGCATGAAATCCCTTTGAGAGATGGCGCATATTACGTAGAGCAACTACGGCGTCTAAATACTGGCTTCTTAGCGGTCATCGGTAATCTTCAAGAAGGCTTCAGCTATACTGAATTAGGCATTTCGAACCGGGAACTTAGGGCCATCCTTTTGCAACTTTCGGTTGGGTCTGCTTTGGGTGTCATCAAAAGTGATGCCGACGCATACGATGCAGCCGCTACTTTGCTCGGGGTATCCCGTCGACGACGAACGCAGGCGGTGCGAGACAACCTCCCTTCATACAAAGCAATGCTGGAACGTGAAATGGCTACGCTCAGGGAACTATTAGCCAAAGTGAAGTTTGAGGGGGTTCGTACCGAATACGGAGTTTACTGGCGCTACCAGTGTGGTGACCATTTATTTGGCACTTCTCGCATCAAGCTTGGCAAACTTTTTGAGGTCGCAAAAAGAATTGCAAAGCGTGACCAAGCTCTAGCTCGTGCCGTACTTGAGCTCGAGGCAGAAGCCTGGCAGTACTGGCCCGACTCCATGCATATCAACGAGAGGAGGTGAGCTCGGGCGGGGACCGCAGGTCCCCGCCCTTTTGTTTTGACTTTTTGTGTCCCATCACCTAGTATGAGTGGGACTACAGATGGCTCGGCGTGCGCCGGGCCTTCTTTCGTAGGGAGGGGTGCCCTGTTAGCTATAACGACCACATTAATCACTATATTTATATTCTATGATGTTCGACCTGAAAGCCATGAATGCTGTTCTCCAGGAACTGGAAGAGGAGCGCGGCATCGCTAAGGAAAAGATGATCGACGCGATTGCGCAAGCACTCGCCACTGCGTACAAAAAAGAGTTCGGTAAGCGCGGGCAGATTATCACCGCAAGCTTTGACCTCGGAACTGGCGCAGCGGTTTTCAATCAGATAAAGATTGTCGTCGACGAAAGTATGTTGAAACCCGAAACGGGCGACGATGAAGGCAGTGAGGAGATGGCGAGCGCCACCCCCGACGACGTCGCCGAAGTCGACACTCGGGTGCGCTTTGATGACGAGAAGCACATTATGATCGGCACCGCCCGCATGATCAAGAAAGACGTACAGCCGGGTGAGGAGCTGGTGTTCCCGCTCGAACCCAAAGACGAGTTCGGCCGCATCGCCGCGCAGACGGCCAAGCAGGTGATCGTCCAGAAAATCCGCGAGGCGGAAAAGGAGTCGGCCCTGGCTGAATTTGGCCAGAAGGCGGGCGATGTCATCATCGGCCACGTGCAGCGTTTTGAACGCGGCAACCTCTACGTCGACCTCGGCCGCGTCACTGCCATCATGCCCTACGAAGAGCAGATCCCAGGCGAACGCTACCGCCCCGGTGAGCGCGTTCGCGCTCTTCTCATGGCCGTCGAAGAAACCCCGCGTGGTATTTTCCTCAAGCTCTCGCGTGCCCACCCCGACTTTCTCGCAGCCCTCTTTGCTATCGAAGCTCCTGAACTACAGTCGGGTGCAGTTGCAGTGAAGGCAATCGCGCGTGAGGCTGGCGGCCGTTCTAAGATCGCCGTGACCGCCAATGACACCCACATCGACCCCGTGGGCTCACTCGTGGGACAACGCGGGGTACGCGTCTCAACCGTGATGAGTGAACTCGGCGGCGAAAAGATCGACATTATCGAGTGGTCACCTACCCCTGCCCTCTTTATCGAAGATGCCCTCTCTCCAGCTCAGGTACTTAAAGTTACTGTCGTTTCCGAGCCAAATCCGGAACTGCACGAACGCGGTCACGCGATGGCGGAAGTGCTCCCCGAGCAGCAGTCACTGGCGATCGGTCGCGGTGGCCAAAATGTACGCTTGGCGGCCAAGCTGACTGGATGGAAGATCGATATCGTCTCCGCCCAGACCGGTGAAGCGGTAGCTGAAGCTACCGCCGCTGGCGAAGTGGACACCAATCCTACCGACGCTGTTTCCCTTGGTGACGACACCGACACCCTCGAAAGTAATGACGCTACCACTACGAGCCCAGGTCTTCCAGAAGAAGACGAGGCAACTGGTGATCGTGGCGTAAACCCCAACGACGAGGAATTCGACGAAGTCGACACCCCGGAGGAAGCGGAAGCACTCGTGGCCGAGGAAGCCGCTGCCGACAGTGCTGAGGAGAAAGCAGCTTAAATAGTCGTTAATCTCTTTTCACCATGAACCTACTCCATGATGTGCCAGCCGGCAGTGCCGAGGCCATGAACGTTATTGTTGAAATTAACAAAGGCTCAAAGAATAAGTACGAGATCGACAAAGAGACGGGTATCATTGCGCTCGACCGCGTGGCTCATACGGCCCAAGATTTCCCTTTTGACTATGGCTTTGTGCCACAGACACTGTGGGACGACGGTGACGCACTCGACGTGGTGATCCTTACCACCTACCCTCTCCTCCCCGGTATTCTTGTGCGCGTGCGACCGGTCGCCGTCATGGAAATGACTGATTCAGGTGATAGTGACGCTAAAATCATCGCTGTACCTATTGATGACCCACGCTGGAATGAGGTGGTTGACCTCCCCGATCTCAACAAGCACACCCTCAAAGAAATCGAACACTTCTACGACACCTACAAAAAACTACAAAATAAAGTCGTAACCGTGCACGGCTTTAAGAACAAAGCCGAAGCCATGGCCGCCTTTGAACGTAGCCGTACAATGTACACCGAGGATCGCGCCACGGCGTAGAAAGAATCTAAGCGCTTGTTGTGTATAGCCCCGCCGCAGCTTCGCTGCGGCGGGGCTATACTATGTCTAACCGTCGGTGTGCCGCACCGTGCTTATTAGACTAAGTGTTTTTCTATGTTGATTCGATTACACCCTACTGTCGATCTCTCTATAGCTACTATAGGTGCCGTTCTTTGCTTGTTGCCATTTTTGGCTGACGCCCAAGATGCCGACCCACAGAATATCAGCACCTCCACACCACCAGCCTTCACGCTCATTCCCCCGCCCGCGAGTGGCCCTGACACAGCGATGCCGAGCTACCTCGAACCGTTCAGTCTCGACGAACGCCGCCAGGCCCGTGTCACTAACTTGGCCGCCAACATGAGTACGCGTTTTGATCGGGTCGTGGCGCGCTACGATCAGATTATTGGCCGCCTTGAAGTACGGCTCGCCATTCTAGGGAACGAGGGGCGCAATGTTACTCCAGCCCGCATCCATCTAGAAACCGCTACTAGCACCCTCGCGACAGTACGTTTGATGCAAAGTGATATCGACGCCCGGGTGGCCGCCACCGTAAGTGCCACAGACGTGCTCCGTGAGTGGCGAAATCTGCGTGGACTTTATAGTGGTATCCATGACACCCTACGACAGGTAGATCAAAGCTTGCGCAAGAGTGTGGCCGCTGCCGAAATGACTCTCATGCCAGCACCAACTCCCGCGATTATCAGGGCTTCATCGAGCGAGACGGCTAATTAATTACAACTATGAACGATAGTAAAACCCCGAACGACCCTCAGTTTGACGGTGAAGCCATGAAGGTACCCACCGCGCCAGCAAGCCTTTCGAGTAATAGCACTTCTCTACGTGGCCATGGCTTTGGTCTTATTATCGCCCTGCTTTGTCTCGTATTAGCGCTCCTTTTGGGCGGTCTCTATCTGTGGTACAAAGCGACACTTGATAGACCCATCGTCGTGTCTGACCCCGTGCGTCCCACAGCTGAAGAAAACAACGAGCCAGAAAGCACTACTGCCGAGGCGCAAATGGAAGCCTTTGAAGCGGTAAGTAGCTCAAACGAGCTCCCCGCCATTAAGGCGGATGTCGAGAGTACGTCCCTCGATTCCCTCTCCACCGAAATTAACGCCATTGATGCCGAGATTGAGGCCGGTGCACCGCAGTCATAAAAAGGTACCCCGATTGAGAAAGCGCCCCGACTGCCAGATGGCAGTCGGGGCGCTTTCCTTTAACGCCGGTTGCTTTTTAGCCGTCCATGCGTACACTAGCGCAAACATAACAATAGTTGCATGCACGACCATACACATACGTTCGATGTCAAAGCCGCTTTCACGCTCGAAACACTTCCCCGGTCACAGGTGAAGCTTACGGGTGAAATCCCCTTTGCTGAGGTAGAAATGGAGCGTAAGGGGGCACTTAAAACCCTTGGTGAACAAGTGAGCATCGACGGCTTCCGCAAGGGCCACGTACCTGAGGCCATGCTTGTAAAGCACATTGGCGAAATGGCCCTGCTTGGTGAAATGGCTGAGCGCGCAGTCACGCACATCTACCACCACCTCCTCCATGACTTTGCCCTCGATGCCGTCGGACAGCCCAAGATTGAGCTTACAAAGCTCGCCCCCGGGAACCCCGTCGGTCTTTCTATTACGGTGGCTATTCTCCCTACCTTCACCCTGCCCGACTATCACAGCATCGCGAAAGTGAAGAATGGGGAGAAGAAAGACGCTGCAGTGACGGAAGAAGAATTTGCTAAACAAGTAGAGGACATTCTGCGCCGCAAAGCGGCCTGGGACCGCCTTCAAGCCAAAGCCGCAGCGAAAGAAAGCGCTGAGGCAGGCGACCTCCCCACTCCGGAAACTGTCGAAGCTCCAGAGGGCGACGAGACAAAACTGCTTCTCCCGGAGCTGTCTGATGAACTGGCTCGTTCACTTGGCCAGCCAGGCCAGTTTGCTGATGTAGCTGACTTTAAAGCTAAACTGCGCGAGCACCTCACCATAGAAAAGACCCGTGAAATGGCCGCTGCTCACCGCGCCGCTATTACCGACGCTATCATTGACGCCACCGTGATTGACCTCCCGGAGGTACTCATTGAGGCAGAAATTTCGCAGATGTTTGGCCAGATGGAAGAGGACCTCACGCGGGCCGACCTTAAGATGGACGACTACCTCGCCCATATCAAGAAAACCAAGGACGATTTGAAGAAAGAATGGACACCCGCGGCTGAAAAACGTGCCAAGCTCCAGCTTGTTCTCAATGAAATTGCGAAGAAGGAGAACATTTCGCCAGATACCAATGAACTCACCGAGCAGGTAGAGGGCCTGATGGAGCGGTACAAAGACGCCGATGAGCGCCGGGTACGGCTCTACGTGGCGTCGGTACTGACGAACGAGGCGGTGATGAAGCACCTCGAACAAGTATAAAAGCCTTATCTGCTTTGTTGGCTGCGTCGTCAAAACAGTCATCGTACAACTGCGTACGTCTCCTGTTTCTCCTCCTTGCCGCCGCGCATCTAAAGCTTCTATCCTCGTTCACCGAACGCTGGCAATAGCCGCACAAAATCCCTCTGGCGGGGGATTTTGTGCGGCTTTATTCCATACGATCAATCGTACTATTTTCTCACCCAAAAAGGGTTCCAGGCCCTGTAAGGTGGGCGGGCGGCTCGCTTGCACGTGCCGCCCTTTTACTTTTAACACCTCACCGTTTGCTCCTTTTCCAAATTGTTGCTACAAGTGAGAACTTCGGGAAAGGGGTTTTGTATTTTTAGAGTTCGCTGCGAGAACCATTTCACTTTTTTAGTGTCTGTAGTAGGGTAATGGCGGACGTTCATAAACCCCACAGCCAGGAAAGTCGCACCTATGATCGTTGCCCAGTGCGTTATGACCCGGACAGAGCGCCTCGGCCAACCGTGGCAACCCTACACACCGATCTTGCTGCCGAAACAGGTCGTTATGGTGGGTCTCCCCATAATGCGCGTACCCGGCGGTACTACCTCAGCCGGTGAGGCGGGCCGCCACTTGATCTTCTACGACAAGGGAGCAGAAGAAAGGGCATGGTCGGAACTTCAGGGGAAGACGACCATCCTGCCTCAGATCCCAAACGGTCACCCACAGCTAACGCTGGTCGACCCGCAGACGTGGCCGCTTGGCACGGTTGTCGAAATGCCAGATCGAACTCTCGACCAGCTCATTGGCTACCGGCACCTTCTCCAGCACGGTCGGCAGTTGGTTGTGCTGGTATTTCGGCATCCGTGAGACAGGGAATGATGGGGGGCCGGCAGCGCTTGCGCGCTGCCGGCCCCTTTAACATCCTTTCTTTCCCGCGGCGCCTTTTTATTTTAGTGGCAATCTGCTAGCATGGCCTCACTCCTGCCACGGTTGCCGGCACTTAACTTATTTTCCTATGAAACACCCTGAAATGACTCCAATTGAAGGCACCCTTGTCCCCATGGTCATCGAAAAGACCCAAATGGGTGAGCGTGCCTACGACATTTACTCACGCCTCCTTAAAGAGCGCATTATCTTTATTACCGGCGGCATTGAAGACCATATGGCCAATCTGGTGGTCGCTCAGCTGCTTTTTCTCGAATCAGAAGACCCCAAGAAAGACATCTACCTCTACCTGAATTCTCCCGGCGGCAGCGTCACGGCTGGTCTTTCGATCATCGACACCATGCACCACGTGAAGCCTGACATTGCGACGGTGGTGGTAGGTATGGCTGCCTCGATGGGTTCACTGATCCTTTCCCAGGGCGCCAAGGGCAAGCGTTTTGCCCTTCCGAATGCCGAGGTAATGATCCACCAGCCTTCCGGCGGCGCCTACGGCCAAGCCAGCGACATTGATATTACCGCCAAGCACATCCTCAAAACCCGCGATCGCCTCAATAAAATGCTCGCCAAAGCGACCGGCCAAAGGCTTCAGAAGGTTGAACAAGACGTGGACCGCGACTTCTTCATGGATGCAGAGGAGGCTAAGGCGTACGGAATTGTTGATAAAGTATACTAGAAACAAAATCCAGCAGTGCGCAGCATATTTCATCTTTTTTGTGCTGATGGATTTTATTGGAACAGGAACGGACCAGTCTTCAGGTTGAAGTGAAGTGCGATATAATTGTCGGAGACACCTTTGGGATATGAAGATTTCTCTTATGCCAACAAAAAACGTAACCGAGTACGCCACCATGGTAGCTCACTACTTGTACTTGGTTGATCGAGAACTTAATTGGGTTGAGACTCATGCAAATAAAACGCCTACCTACGTGGCCGAGGCGCTGCCACGCCTAACTTCTATGGTAAACGTGGTTGGTTACTTTCGCGGACAAGACGGTATGTTTCACCAATTCCGACCAGAATTTGACTCTGACCCAGCAGCTTACGACGATCTCTTGGGTGACCTCTACCGTAACGAAGATCAATTTGAAGCCCGTTTGGCAGTACTTATAAGCTATGTCCTGGCAGATGCTGAAGGTAGTCGTCTCTACCGTTCGGCACAAACCCGCTATTATCTTGAGTATCGTGGCCTCAACTAATTAACTTTAGAAAGTGAACAGTTGTCCCAGTGACATAGTTCTGGTATCGTACGAACAACTGTTGCCGATACCGTTTCCGTCCGCGACCGACAGCCACCGATTTTTAGTGATCTAACTGAAGACCATGCCACCACCCTTTCCCTGGCTCTCGCTCGGGGTGGCGCTCATTATAGGAGCTATCGTTGGCTACTACGCCCGCTACCTCCTTGCCCTCGCCAAAAAAACCTCCCTGGAGCTCGACATCAAAACCAAGCTCCTGGAGGCCGAAGACAAAGCCCGCGCCGTCCTAGAGAAGGCCGAGGCCAAAGCCGACGAGCTCGAGCGCACCACCACCGCACAGAAAACCGCCACCGAAGACCGCCTTACCGAAAAGGAACGACACCTCCAAAAACGTGAGGAGCTTTTGGATGCACGCCAAATCGACCTCGATTCACAGCGTGAGTCACTCCAAGCAAAAGTGACAGAGATAAAAACTATCAAAGAGCGCCTTGATGAACGCAAGGGAGAGATTGAAGAAAAGCTTGAAGAGGTGGCTGGTCTCTCACGCGAAGAAGCCTACGCCCGCGTGGTCACTAAAATGGAGGCGGAGTATGCGGAAGATTTGCAAGCTCGTATTGGGAAACTCGAGCGCTTTGGAGCTGAGCAATACGAAGACCGCGCACAAAACCTCCTCCTCGCTGCCATTCACCGGGTCGGCAACAACATGCCCACCAACGTGATGACCTCGCACGTGGAAATTCCTTCTGACGACCTTAAGGGCAAAGTGATTGGCCGCGAGGGACGCAATGTGCGCGCCTTTGAACACGCTACCGGCGTCGATGTGCTCGTGGACGAAACACCCGGCTACATTGTGCTTTCTTCATTTGACCCGATTCGTCGCGAGATAGCGCGCGTCGCCCTCGAAGCCCTTCTTAAAGATGGTCGCATCCAGCCAGCGAAAATCGAGGAGTGTGTCGATACCGCCCGCAAGGAAGTGGCCGCTACCGTGCGCAAAATGGGTGAAAAGGCCGCCTACGACGCTGGGGTACCCAACCTCCATCCCGATCTCCTCGCGATCCTCGGTCGTCTCCACTTCCGCACCAGCTACGGCCAAAACGTGCTCTGGCACTCTGTCGAAATGGCGCATATCGCCGCCATCATTGCTGAGGAGGTGGGTGCTGACGTGGCAATTGCCCGCGCTGGTGCCCTCCTTCATGATATCGGCAAGACGGTGAGTCACGAAGTGGCTGGTACCCACGTCGAGATCGGTATCCGTATCTTAAAGAAGTACAACGTCAGTGACGCGGTCATCCTCGCTATGCGCGCTCACCACGAAGAGTATCCGTACGAAACACCTGAATCGATCATTGTGCAGGTGGCCGACGCTCTTTCAGGGGCTCGCCCAGGGGCGCGGCGCGATTCGCTTGAAAACTATGTAAAGCGCCTCTCCGACCTCGAAGGCATCGCGACGGCACTGAAGGGTGTCGACAAAGCCTTCGCCATCGCCGCTGGCCGTGAAGTACGTGTGCTCGTTAATCCCGAAACCATGACCGACATCGAGACGCACGCTCTGGCCAAAACCATCGCCGACACCATCGAGGCCAAGCTCCGCTACCCAGGAGAAATCAAAGTCCACGTTATTCGTGAGACCCGGGTGATCAGTTACGCACGGTAATTACGGCATCGTAAATACACGAAAACTGTGGCTGCGGGTGTGGTGAATATACCCACAATAAGTTCCTTCTGGACAATTCGGTTCGGCAAACGAGGTGGGGTAATAATTATGCGGCAAAAGACTTACAGCCACCCTATAATCTCCAAACTTAATTGGCGCAGGGACTCGGGGGCCACAAACATCGAGGGCTGGTGAAGAACATACCAAGCGAGTCTTCGGTACCGCCCATAAGATGTTTCCAGAAGTATTTAACTTATCAGCAATCGCTACAACACTTCCACCCGGGGCATGGATGAGAGTTAGATCAATTGTTGACCCTGGCATCGGATTGTCCGTATCCCATTCAATGCGCAATTTTCCATTTTCTTCTGACACTTTAACTTTTATGCAGGGACTAGTAGACGCTTCGTCGGTACATTTTTGGCTCTTCCCCCAGTCACCCATTTCCCATGTGGTGTCTTCAACAATAACCTGTAGATGTGGCAGGAAGGGATACCGTACAACATAAACTACATAACGCCATGTGGACGTTAAGCCAACAACCAATAAGACGACCGCCAGAATTCCCAACACCACCAACATTCGCCTAGACATAGGCCGATTGTAGCACAAATAACTGGACGTCGACCTGCTACGATTATTTATGCCCGCTTCGCAGCAATAAACACCGTGTAGTTAAACTTAAGGTCCTGGATAGATTCTTCGAGGATATCGAGACCATAGAGGGCAGCGGCACTCCGTGGAGCGATCGCGGCCGTGGTGTCGGGCAAGGTGCCGTTTGCGACATCGGCCGCCGCTTTGGCGGTGTCGGCGTACGGCATGAGCTCGGCCTGTGGCCAGGTGCGCTTTAAGTACATACGACACTGCTTCAGCGCTTGGTCGTGGCTGGCTACCGTTTCAACGTGCGAAGCGGTCACACCAGGCTTTACGAGCAGCATATGATGGACATCGAGCTCAAACATTTCTTCGATGGCGAAACGGTGCTTGGCCATGGCGTGCACCGCTTCGATCACAATGCCACCGTTGCTGTTTTCAATCGGGAAGATACCACAGTCGATGTCGCCGGCTTCGAGAGCCGTCAGTACGTTTTCAGCGCTAATAAGTGGCACAATTTCTGCCTCCACGCCGTGCTTGGCGATGTACCGCTCTCCTGCCATTTCGGAAAAACTACCACGCGCACCCATCACACCGATTTTTTGCATATGCATGGTAGCGTAGCATAATCACTCACTGACGTTAAGGTCACACGCTACCTCCTCAAAAATACACATAAAAGATAGTTATGCAGTGCGCCACCAAAAGTCGATGAGGAACAAGGCACGGGAAGACGAGGAGTGGCGGCGTACTTTTGTTACGACAAAACGACGAAGCAGGACCCGTAACGCAGTTACTCGCGGCTTTTGGCGGCGCACTCTAACACACATTTGGGGACATGGAAGTCATTGCGGGCAAAACATGGTGCTATATAATGTTCGTAAGCCAATTCAATTCGGCACGGTGCATGAGTCATGCACTCACACACATTTAATCGAGCGTAAACAATTCCGCACACTATGAATAAAGCAGACATCATCAGCAAAGTGCACGAGGCACTTGGTTCAACCAAGGCCGAAGCAGAGCGAGCTGTTGACACCATGTTTGGTTGCATTGAGGCAGCTATGAAGGATGGCTCATCGGTCTCGATTGCCGGTTTCGGTATTTTCGAAGCTAAGCAGCGTGCCAAGCGCGAAGCGCGCAACCCACGTACTGGCGAGACGGTAACCGTACCCGCTATGCGCGTACCAAAGTTCCGCGCTGCCAAGGCACTCAAGGATGCAGTAAAGTAATTGTTATCCACGAGTACGAAGGCGCAGCGGCTATCCACCGCTGCGCTTTTCGTTTCTTTTTTCTGCGGTATATACTGAGGGGGTAGCGGAGGTAATACGCTATGTGGAAATACAGGTATTCCTCGCTATTTCCCATCACACGATGAGAACCCCCTTCAGCCAAGGGGGCTTGTCGTATCTACCTCCGGCCTCATTTACCTGCCAGATGATTTTCTAACTTCTCTCACTCATGTTTGCCACCATCATCAATGACTGCCGTGACGAAAACGCCCGTGGCCGCCAGGAAAGTCGCCTGGCTTCCCTCCTGCCGGTCTCACCAGTTTTTATCGGTGTTGATTCCGACCTCGAAGCAGGAGTACAACTGATTGACGTTCTGGACGCCACCGAAGGCCGTGAGGGCGTGGTCTTGGTTAATGTCGCACCCCGCGGTGGCCACACCACCAAGTGGGAGAACGGCACGCCCTTTGGCTTCTTTTACTACCACCGCACGCTCGTCGTCGCCTCGGTCGACGGCTATACCCTCAGTGCCATTAAAACGCTTGGTCTGGCCGAAACGATTGAGCTTCTTGATACTCATAGTAGCGCGGAGGCAATGTTGAAGGCTGAGTTCATCGACGCCGTGGCCGCAGCAGAGCTTCCTACCACCCAATTCCGCAGCTTCGACTTTACCCCGCGAGTGGCTGCCTTTCTTGTAGAGGGCCATCGTGTACCGAGCGACACCTACTCCCTCGAGAATAGCCCAGCACTTCCCCAAGCCATTTGGCACATTGATAACTTTGGCAACTGCAAAACCACCCTTACCGAGCGCGACCTCGCCGGCGCCTCGTCGGTGGTAACACGCTTTGGCACACTGCCGTACACTCCCCAGCTTCGCAACGTACCTGATGGTAGCAGTGCTGTGGTGCAAGGTAGTTCGGGGCTGCGGGATCGTCGCTTTCTTGAAATAGTCACCCAGCGTGGCAGCTTTGCGGTAGCGCACGGAGCACACCTTGGCGACGATATCTTTTCCGACCACAACTACTTCCACCACGCCACCAAAGGCCCAGCCTCATAAAAAAATAGAAATGAAAAATGCCCTGCCCATCCCATGTGGCAGAGCCCTCCTTCCCAGGGGCGCGCCTACGGCGCGCCCCTCTTCTTGATCATCGACGTCAGTGCAATGTTCCAGCACCATCCTGAGACCGCGCAGCTATACTGAGCAATGCCTGAAAAAGCTCGACTTCGCCACGAACCCAGTTCAACAGCTGCGCTGTCTCCCAGGAGGAGACTCCGTGCGGCACCTGAAGCGATATGTAGTGGCCCAAAATGACTACCCATTCATCGCCACCACCGATTCCAGGCACCAACTTCACCCTGGAGCAAAAGTTCCTGAAGGCGCTGGCAAGAGGGCTTTCACCCCCTTCCATGAGTGCGCGCCCCAGCGCCTTGGCTTCTGGTGGCAAGGTTACCACCAGGGTCGAATAACTGCTCGCCGGATAGACTGCGATAGTGTTGTCCATCAGTACCCCCACCCCTACAAGCCAAGGACCGCCCCCCTCCCGTCACCTTTGAAGTAGGACAGCTAAGATAGTTGTCTATGAACACGTACAAGCATGTAAGTTTTGAGGAGCGCTTTATGATTGAGAAGTTATGGCA
>JALHRC010000005.1 GCA_022841645.1 Minisyncoccota bacterium | reverse complement strand
CGTCGAGGCGGCCCGTGCCCGCGTCGCCACCACCTTGGGCATTCGCCCCGAAGGCGTGGTGTTTACGAGTAGTGGCACTGAAAGCAACAATCTAGCCATTTTGGGGTATGTGCGCAGTTTGGCGGCCCGCGGGCGACGATGTGAAGACATGACCGTGCTCACTACGGCGATTGAGCATTCCTCGACGCTAGAGACCATGAACGAACTACGTCGCTTGGGTGTGATGGTGGAGGTACTGCCGGTTACCCATGAAGGAATAGTGACCGCAGCAACGCTCAAGGCTGCCCTTACTCAGGGCACTGTACTCGTGACGCTCGCCTACGCGAATAGCGAAGTAGGGACTGTGCAGGCAGTGCACGCGCTTGCGCGTACACTGCGAGCTTTTGAGCGCTCGTCACCCGGCACGCGGATTGCTCTCCACGTTGATGCTGCGCAGGCACCTTTGTGGCTTCCCTGTGATCTGCCACGGCTCGATGCCGACCTCCTTTCGCTTGACGGCGGGAAATGTGGCGGCCCGAAGGGTAGTGGGGTAATCGCTTTTCGTAAGGATGTAGAAATTTCCCCGATTCTATTTGGTGGTGGGCAGGAGGGAGGGAAGCGACCGGGTACTGAAAACGTGGCGGCCATTGTCGGTATAGCTGAAGCACTGTCGCTTGCACAAGCCTCGTATGAGGAGCGAGCCCGAAAAGTGAGCCGGGTGCGCGACGCAGCGATTGCTCGACTGTGTGCAGCGCTCCCGGAAGCAGTACTTAATGGTCCAATGGGAGAGGAACGCCTCGCTAATAACATCAACCTCTCACTCCCCGGCTTGGATACTGAGTACGCTGTGGTAGTCCTTGATACTGCGGGTATCGCGGCCAGTACCAAGAGTGCATGTGCGGGCGCAGGCGGCGGAGAGAGCGCGGTCGTTCTCACACTTTCCGGTGACGCCGCCCGCTCCCGCTCCACCCTACGCCTCACCCTCGGCGAAGAGACAAGCTTGACTGATTTTGACCGGGTGGGCGCCGTTTTGCAAGAATTCTGTATCCGCCAATCAGGTTTGACTCAATAAGAGTTTTGTTGCAATATATAGGAGTACATTTCCGTAGTACGAGAGACTGTTTGGTTGCCTGCCCGCTCGTCTGTCTGCCTGTATACGTCCTAGCTGCTAATAGTTTGTTCTATGCCTAACTTCCATAATTTTACATCGAAAGCCAAAGAAGCCATTCGCAAAGCGCATGAGCTCGCTATTGAACGTGGGCAAAACCACGTCAATCCAATTCACCTCATCGCTGCGCTTACCATGCAAGACGATAGCGCCGTTATTTCCATCCTCGACCGTCTTGATATCGACGTCATAGCCCTTACCGACCTCCTCATTGAAGCCCTTGAGGTACCGGAAGTGAGTAGTAACATTTCCCAGTCCTATCAGCTCTATCTCACTCCCGAGCTCGCGAAGGCCCTCGAGTTTTCAGGACGCTTTGCCGAGCAGATGGGCGACTCGTATGTCGGTGTTGAACATCTCTTTATGGCAACACTTGAGTATCCGGGCCCCGGGGCAGAGGTGCTTTCGCGTGTTGGGCTTGATAAACAGCGGGTTATGAGCGCCATCAAAGAGGTGCGTGAACATAGCACAAGCGAAGCGCAGGCTCCAAAAAAGTTCCGCTCGCTTGCAAAATACAGTCGCAACCTCACAAAGCTCGCTGAAGAAAATAAGCTTGACCCAGTGATTGGTCGTGATTTAGAGATTCAGCGCGTTATTCAAATTCTTTCGCGCCGCACAAAAAACAATCCCGTACTCATTGGCGAGGCGGGTGTGGGCAAGACGGCGATTGCCGAAGGCCTCGCCCAACAGATCGCCAGCGGTCAAGTACCTGAAAGTGTGCGGGATAAAGAAATTCTCTCGCTTGACCTCGGTCTCTTGGTGGCGGGTACTAAATTCCGTGGTGAATTTGAAGAACGTCTCAAGGCAGTCATGAAAGAAGTTGAGAGCTCGGCGGGGAAAGTCATTCTGTTTATCGACGAGCTCCACACTATTGTGGGGGCTGGTCAGGCTGAAGGCTCGATGGACGCGAGTAATATGCTAAAGCCTGCCCTGGCGCGCGGCGAAATTCGCGTGATCGGCGCAACGACACTGAAGGAATACCAAAAGCACATCGAGCGTGACCCAGCGCTCACGCGACGTTTCCAGCCAGTATTTGTAAACGAACCATCGCCTGAGGACACGATCGCGATTTTGCGCGGCCTCGCCGAAAAATACGAACTTTTCCACGGTGTGCGCATTACTGATGACGCGATTGTATCGGCGGTAAATCTTTCCACTCGCTACATCACCGACCGTTTTCTACCCGACAAGGCTGTCGACCTGATTGACGAAGCAGCAGCGGCCCTACGTATCTCGCTTGAAAACAAGCCCGACGAACTCGTAGTCGCTGACCGACAGGTGCGTCGTCTCGAGATTGAGCGTGAAGCCCTGAAGAAGGAACTCGAGACTACTGAACATAAGAAGCAGACGAAGGATCGAATTCGCGGTATTGATCACGAAATTGGCGAATTGCGCGAGCGTACCTCGGCCATTGAAACAAAATGGAATAACGAAAAAGATGCTTTAGCGGAAATCAGTAAGCTCAAGAAAGAGCTCGACGAACTCCGCAACGAAGCCGAGAATGCTGAAGCGGTGGCCGACCTCACGCGCGCTGCGGAAATCCGCTACGACACTATTCCGTCGGTTGAGAAAGAGCTTGAGGAGAAAATGAAACGTCTTAAAAAACTCCAGCGTAGTCGTCGTCTTCTTAAAGAGGAAGTGACAGAAGAAGATATCGCTGAAGTGGTAGCGCGGTGGACGGGTATTCCAGTCTCACGGATGCTCGAGGCGGAGGCAGAAAAGCTTGCCCGCATGGAAGAGGTGCTCAAGGAGAAGGTGGTTGGCCAAGACGGCGCGGTCAAGCTGGTCGCTGACGCGATCAAACGCTCGCGCGCTGGTATTGCTGACCCCAATCGTCCGATTGGTTCATTCCTCTTTCTTGGCCCAACGGGCGTTGGCAAAACTGAACTCTCAAAGGCGCTGGCAGAATTTCTCTTTAATGATCCAAATGCGTTGGTGCGCATCGACATGTCGGAGTTTATGGAAAAGCACGCGGTGTCTAAGATCATTGGCTCACCACCAGGCTACGTTGGGCATGAGGAAGGAGGTACTATCACTGAGCGGGTGCGTCATCGTCCGTACTCCGTCATTTTGCTCGACGAGGTAGAGAAGGCGCACCCAGAAGTATTCAATATTCTCCTTCAGGTGCTTGATTCTGGTCACTTGACCGATGCCAAGGGTCGCAAGGTAAACTTCCGCAATACCGTCATCATCATGACCTCGAATATTGGTGCCGAGCACATCGACCGCATGTCAAACTTCGGCTTTGCGATTGAGAAGGGAGAGCAGGCGCAGTACTCACATGCCAAGGGCAAGGTGATGGAGAGTCTCAAGCTCTTCTTCCGCCCCGAGTTTCTTAATCGTCTTGATGAAATTATTGTCTTTGACATTCTCTCGCCCGAAACGATTCGCAGTATCGTCGGTATCCAGGTAGAGGATGTAAAGAAGCGGCTGGAGAAGAAGCAAATTCTTCTCTCGGTGACCGATGAGGTGCTCGAATTCCTTGCCAAAGAGGGCTACGATCCTAAGTTTGGCGCACGTCCCCTAAAGCGTGTTATCCAAAGCAAGATTCTCACCCCCGTCGCGAACATGATGATCGGTGAAGGGATGCTCCATGGCGGAATTGTGAAGGTGGCGATGAAGAAGGATGAACTCGTGTTTGATGTGAGGAAGCGTCCGATACGGAGCCCGCTTTCAAAACGACGCCGCCCAGTGGGAACCGCAGTGTAAATAGTGGATAGGCAGAAACGCCGCCAAAAACGCCCGCGCGCTAGCGGGCTTTTTTGGCGGCCGCGAGCTGCTTGGCGACCAAGTACTCGGCCGGTGAACGATCATCAGTGAATAGTACCTGCGCTGCTTCGTCGCGTGCGGTGAGTGGAATCTGTAGTTCGGTAAGGGGAGCGTCGTCGCGCTGGTTAGTAGCGACAGTGATACCAGAAACATCTAGAGATTCGTCAGTCGCGTCAGCAATAAACATAATATTCTGAAGCTCGTGTAGTTCCTCTGGTCGGGCCACAAATCCCTGCACATTTGGAAATACTGCTTGTAGTGTCGTGCGAAAAGAATCGGTCAGGGTCGTACCCGGCAAATCACGAGCGCCAATGAAGTTGATCATAAGAAGACCGTCCTTACTGAGTCGCTCTCGCACCGCCGCAAAATATTCCAGCGTAGTGAGGTGGGCGGGAATGTAGAGGCCAGAATTAAACGTGTCCATGAAAATAAAGTCGTAGGTAGTGTCGGCGGTATTTATGAGCAACCGCGCATCGGTCACGAAGTTGCGTAGTCGTGGAGTCACGCGCAGATCAAAATACGTTTGAGCCAGTGGGTAGAGTGCTGGGTCAAGTTCGGCGACGTCAACCAAAAGATCAGGATTGTTAGCCAGGAGTGAGCGGGGAATGCTATAAGCACCGCCACCGAGTACGAGGGCTCGCGTTGTGGTGCCGTGTCGGAGCTGCGGGTAGAGGTCGGCAAAACGTGTATATTCAAAAGGGTGCTCGTAGCTATCTTGGAAAATAGCTGACTCAGAGTTCACTTCGCGCTGTAAAAATCGCGCCGGTGGGCGCAGAGGAGAGAAGGCAAGTTCGTACACACGGACGTGTCCGTAGCGCTCGTCTTTTTCATAAATAGTCGTTACTCCCGGGCCGTCTTTTGACGGTCGCTCCATAGTGAAGGTGGCGATGGTAAGGAGGATAGTGGCCGCTGCGATAATAAGTAAAAACTGCCGTTTAGCTACTTTTGGCATCGGTACGATGGTGGTTGATCGTAGGAAGGTTTCAGCGAGAGCCGCCCCGAGCGAGAGTACTACGGCTACACCGAGCAACGTTGCCTCAATGCCGACAAACGGGATGAAGAAAAATCCGGCCGATAAACTACCCGCGATGCTGCCGACGGTACTCCAAAAAAAAGTCGTACCAGTCTCGGCACCGGCAGTGGCACCGTCGCGCCCGTGGGTGAGCAGCTTGATGACGTACGGTGAATCCATGCCGAGGAGAAATGCCGGAATAAAGAAGAGGCAAAGCGAGAGGATGAGTGGCCCGGTAGTGATAGGGAATAATTGCGGTGCAAAGGGGAGGAACACCTTAGCGAGCGCGTACGAGAACGCGATCGCAAGACCCCCGAGGGCAAGAATGAGGTAGAGAGGGAGTGGTGTGGGGTAGCGGTCGGAAAGGCGCCCACCGGCGTAGTAGCCACAGGCCAGCGCGGCGAGAACAATGGTAAGAACACTCGAAAGTACGTACATCGACGTCCCAAAGTGGGGCGAGAGGAGCCGTACGGCGAGTACCTCGAGAATCAGTACGCCCGCACCGGTTGCGGTAACGGTCGCGAGCAGGATAAAACGAGTGAGCGGAGTAATGGTCATTGGCTTCCAGTGTAGCATTGCATCGGGTCTGTTGGTACAGGCTTAGATACCTAGGCCATAGTAACGGAGAAATAGGGGATTAGTGCCGTCAGCTGTGGCACTGCCCGTGATCGGGAGCTGCTCGGTTGTTCTCGGCCAGGGAAGGGGAAGTTTTCCGGTAAAGGGCCTTTTGCCAAACAGCACATCGGCCACGCCAGCGCCCTCGCTGCCAGGAAGCCAGGCCACGACAACTGCGTCCCAATCTTTTATCTCGTTGGTTATAAAGAGTGGTCGGCCGGTCACCAAGACCACGACCACTACCTCGCTTGCCGCTCTGAGGCGTTCGATCGTCGCCCGGTCTTCCTCAGTTAAAGAGGGGATTGGAGTATCGCCCCAGCCTTCGGCGTACGGAGCCTCGCCTACGACGGCGATACCGACAGCGGCCTTCGGTGAATTTTCTGGAAAGTATGCGCCGCTATCAAATTCCACGGTCGTTCCAGGTGGAGCTGCCTCCTTGATGCCGGCGAGAATTGACGTCGCGCCAGGCAACCAGTTGCCGTCGATGCCTTGCCACTCGACTGTCCACGCGCCCGTTTGTCGCCCGATGTTGTCGGCAGCGCTTCCTGCGACCCGGATCGTAGCGGTAGTCCTGCGAAGCGGGAGGAGGCGGGCGTCATTTTTTAAAAGTACCAGCGACTTCGCGACTGCTTCGCGGGCAAGTGCACGGTGCTCCGGTGAGCCAATCTCTGAGATGTCTCTTGTGGTGTCATTGTCAAATAATCCCAACTCAAATTTGGCAGTTAAAATGCGCTGTACCGCGTCATTAATTCTTTCTTCCGGTATGTCGCCTCGTCGTACTGCCCGGCGCACATTTCTCACAAAGTCCTGGTAATCAAACGGCAGCATGACCACATCGACGCCCGCATTAATCGCGGTGACCGCAGCCTCGTAATCACTTCCCGGAATCTCGTACACCCCGTACCAGTCAGAGACGACAAAACCTTTAAATCCAAGTTCTGCTTTGAGTACGGTGGTAATGAGGTATGAGGAAGCGGCAATTTTTGTATCACCCCAGCTATTGAGTCCCGCCATCACACTGAGCGCTCCGGTTTCAATTGCTTTCTTAAATGGCGGCAGATACTGCTCACGCAATTTGGCCTCGTCTTCCGGCGTTAGACCCTGATCAATTTTAAAGTTCTCGTTACTCGACGTATCCCACAGCATCCCACCGGCACCAAGGTAGTGTTTGGGTGTTGCGAGCACCATTACTTGAGAAGAAGTTCCCGCACGTTGACCTTGAGCTTTCTGTAAGCCACGGATATAGGCGCTTCCGAGCTTACTTACGAGCACTGGGTCGTCAGAAAAAGTTTCGTAGACGCGGCCCCAGCGAATATCTTCGGGCATGTCGTAGGTGGGGGAGTAGCTCCAGCGTACGCCGGTCGCGAGAAGTTCATTGGCGGTGGCGCGCGCAACGTTTTCGACGAGGGTTGCGTCACCGCTCGCTCCAAGTCCAATAAAGTGTGGAAAGATAGTGGCACCGGGAATATTACTGTGGCCATGTATGGCGTCGATGCCATACAAGATGGGTATGCCGAGGCGGGACGAGCGTGCTGCCGAAGTAAAGGTTTCAACCATCGTCTTCCATCCCGCGGGACTATTATCTTCAGGTCTCCCACCAAAGCCACTTAAGAGCGCACCGAGGCCATAAGCTGAGATATCTTCAACCGCGCGCAGACTATTTTTCTCTACGAGAGCCATCTGTCCGATCTTCTCTTCAAGTGACATGTACGACAAAAGATCCGTGACACGCTCCATGGTAGGCACGTCTTTACTTCTATACATAGCCTCCGGTGGTGGGGGAGGGAGATTATTCTTAAGAGAAGTGTAGGCAAAATAGCTGCTGAGCATAACTATCATCAGAACGGCAGTGAGTAGCTGGATACGATTGTGTTTTTGCGCGGCAGAAACTGACATAGGTCCAGTATAGCAATGATTTTAGGTATGATTGGTAGAGCTTGCAGTGATCGTAAGTGGTGACGAGCTGGAGATGGTTCGACACTTCTGCTTCATGTTAAAATGCACTTAATATGGCTAAGAAAAAGTCGGAACAAAAAATGGTAATTTACCAGACTAAGTCTGGTGCTTTGGAGTTGCGGGGCGATTCGGAAATGGAAACAGTGTGGGCAACACAAGTACAGATCGCCCTAGCTTTTGATGTAGATGTGCGAACTATTAACGAGCACATTAAGAATATCTATAAGACGGAAGAGTTGGTCGAAAAAGCAACTATCCGGAAATTCCGGATACTTCAGCTTGAAGGAAAGCGTCAGATTGAGCGCGAAGTAAATCACTACAGCCTCGATATGATTCTTTCTGTTGGTTATCGAGTAAATAGCAAAAAAGCCACTACTTTTCGACAGTGGGCTACTAAGACTCTGCGTGAACATGTCACCAAAGGGTATACCGTAAACCGAAAACGAGTTGCACAAAATTACGATGCTTTTATGAAAGCGGTGTCGGATGTACAAGCTTTGTTACCTGATCAGGTTACCCTTGACCCCAAAGCCGTCCTTGAGCTAATAAAAGAATTTGCTGGTACCTGGGTTTCCCTTGATGCGTATGATAAGGAGACCCTTGAACTAAAGGGGGTAACTAAAAAGAAGGTCGCGCTTGTTGGAGGTGATTTACTCTTGGTAATCAGTGAACTAAAGCGCGAACTTATAAAGAAAGGGGAGGCCACTGATTTGTTTGCTAGCGAGCGGCGAGAAGGAAATATTGAAGGTATCGTCGGTAACGTCATGCAGTCATTTGGTGGTAAGTCGGTGTACCCAACTGTCGAGGAAAAAGCGGCACACCTGCTCTACTTTATGGTAAAGAACCATCCATTTTCTGATGGCAACAAGCGCTCAGGAGCGTTTGCCTTTGTGTGGTTCTTACGTAAGGTGGGAGTGAAAGGAGCAAAGAATATTAATCCAGCAGCACTCACTGCCCTTACGCTTTTGATAGCCGAAAGTGATCCAAAGAAGAAAGAGCAGATGGTAGCGCTTGTAACACAAATGTTGCGGTAGTTTTCTGTGCGCCGAGCTGGAGTTGGTTCGACACTTTTGTGTGGGGTAATATTCAAATATAAATGTATAATTATGATAAAATAAGAGATTATTATACTTTTGTAATATACTTATATTTTAAGCCATATAAACTATATTATAATAGATTATTGCGAGTTTAGTATTATATGATATTATATCAACATTGAGTAAAGAGGGCTTAAAATAATGCTTTGTAAATAAAAGTATTAGATCTTGCTTAGTAAATAGAAAATTTACATGACAATAAAACGAAGAATCATACCAAATTCAACTGCAAATCTTAGATTTGAGTGGTTTTTTCATGTGGGAGGGTTGAGTGGTGTTTCTGTTCGAAATAAAGAGTGGATGGATCTTCTTAAAGAGGATACAAGAAACTCATTAATGATAGAAGGGTATTTTGTCAGTCGAACAGATATTATTGATATTATTGATAATCCAAAATACTCAAAAACTGAGTATCGAGTACTTGGTTATTTTGATGCCGCATTTGCGGCGTACGAATTAGCTTTTCAGCAATTCCAGACAAAAGAGTTTAAATTGTCTAAAGCAATTATTCGTCAAATTCACTCTTTGATGTTTAGAGGAGACCCAAATTTTTCTTACACACCTGGAGAATGGCGAAAGGGAGACATAGAGATTACAGGTGCGAAGGTCAAAACTTCATCACCTTTTGAAATTGAGCGTCATATTGAAGGGCTTATTGAGGTTGCTAATACGCCTACGCCTACGGATTATTTGGTGAGAAAGCTTGCAATAGTCCACGATATGTTTGAGCAAATTCACCCTTTTCCTGATGGTAATGGGCGTGTCGGTAGAATCTTGATGAATTTTATTTTAGTTGCGCACGGTTATCCAAACATTGCTATAAAGGGTAGCGAAAAAGACAGAAAAGAATATATAGATGCGCTCGAACATGCCGATCCAATAGTTCAAACGATTATCAAAAACAATTTCAAAGATCCGTTTGTAAAGCCACCCTTGCAACTAGAAGAGATTATTAATAAGAGTCTAGCAATAGCACTTGATGTGGTTATTTGTAATAGATTTAATGATATAAAAAAATTATTGTCTTTATCAGAAGTGTCAAAAATCACAGGTAAGCCAATACTTTCTTTGCGTGTAGCTTGCGCGCAAAAAAAAGTAATATGTTCAAAAATTGGGACTAAAGTTTTGACACATCCTGATCTTTTTGAGTCACCAGACACCAAAATTGTATGAGGTTTACTGTAAAATTAGTAACAAAATATCAAGATTACATGTTTAGACAGTATAAGGTTGCGATTTCTGACTCTCAAGCTCAATTGGATTTAGAAAGTCTTTCTGGTTTGTATCTTGCCTTTACAAAATCTGATGGTGAGATCGTTCAGAAACAATCTTTAAAATAGCTTTTACTACAGTATTCATTTTATCTCTAACTATTTGGTTTGGAATTCTGAAGGTGTCGTAGCCACTATTGTCTGAGTAGTGGTCTCTGAGAAAATCACTGGCTATTTGGTTGGGATTTGTGAAGTGTTGGGCTCCATCGACTTCAATGTAAAGTTTTGCTAATGGGATGTGTATATCGACGTGTTTGTACCCGTCCCAGTATTCTAGTTCAGCAAAAATCCCTTCCGCGACAAGCTTGTCAAAAAGTTCTTTTGCTTCCTGTGTGACTTTAAAAGTTGCCATCCTAGTGTTGTTGTACTTGGTTGGTTCTTTTTAGAAAAATATCAAATCTCGCATCTTGGGCTTTATACCTATCACAATATATTTAGTCGCCATTTTAATCAGACGAAGCACTAAGAGGCAAATAATAATAGTTAAGACTGAATACAAAAACGCTTCAAAATCAGAGCCGGAGTATGTTTTAGTGTAGCTACTGTAGTACCTTGCATTTTCTGACCAAACCACAGGAACAATAACAAGTAATGGAAGGTGGGCTATCACATAAATTACCACACCTAATCTGTGATACAATTTTTCATCTTTCTTTACGCTGATAGCTGTTTCTCGAGCAGTTTGTGGGTTTTTGTTGTTAATGCCCAAACCTTCAAGTCCACAATTTGTGCAAAACTTTTCATTTATGTCGATTTTGTTTCCGCAGTTAGTGCAAAACATAACTAATCGGCTTTCAAAATGTTTATAAGAAGCTTGGCGATAGTCTAGGTAGGTTCGGCACCAAAAAAGCCCTTGATATACAAGAGCTTTCTGAGGAAAAACGTCAAGTTTTTCACGACCTGTGCGCCGGGAAGGATTCGAACCTTCGTAGGCCGAAGCCGACAGATTTACAGTCTGTTGTGATTGACCACTCCACCACCGACGCAGATATGCAATTGTAACTCAAATGTTTTTCGTAATCTATCTAGACTGGAAATCTGTAAGATTTACTGGTGTGTCGCTATAGCGACTTTTTAATGTGTCTTCGGTGGAAGACACATCTGCCAGAAAGACTGCCTGGTGCGCGAAGCGTCAGTCTTACAGTCTGTTGTGATTGACCACTCCACCACCGACGTAATATAGATTTTAATTGGAACGCTTTGATTTCTATGGGCGTTCGTCCGCGATTCCTCCTAGGGTCTGTTCGTGCAAGCTCCGCATGTACTCACAACGACCCTTCTTCCGCACTAGCGGAAGACTGGATGAAAAGTGAAACGCTTCACTTTTCATCCACTCCACCACCGGCGCAACTACTCTTCTTCGTGCTATAAAAGCCCGTACAAGGTAGCACACAGGCAGATATTTTGGAAGTGAGGCGCCATGGTACCATGGGCGTAATGAGACGTTGGTTTTTGGCGGCGGGGCTTGGCGTCGTTCTGGCGACGGTATTTTTATTTACGCCAGACACCACTATGGCAGCGGGGCTCGTGCCACAGTGTGGTGGAATAGCAAATCCCTGCCAGTTCTGTCATTTAGTACTGCTCATCAACAATGTTGTCGACTGGCTGGTACTTATTCTCGCAATGGTTGCCGCCCTTATCTTTATGATGGCGGGCTTTAAGCTACTTACATCTGGCGGTAACCCTGAGGCAAGGAGCTGGGCTAAACAACGCTTTTACGACGTAGCAATTGGTTTTTTAGTTCTTTTGGCGGCTTGGCTACTTATTGATACCTTGCTTAAGGCGCTGGTTACTGGACAAATATACGGTACCTGGAATCAGATTCAGTGTGTGGCGCAGCCAGATCTCCAGGGTGGACTTTCTCCTACAAATGCTAGCTCGAGCAATTTAATTGATCCAACACGTTTAGCTAGCGGCGCCTGCTCACCAGATGCTCTTCGTGGCACTTGGGGCGCGGCAGCTGAAACAATGTCATGCATTATTCGGGGTGAAAGTGCATGCATGCCTGGTGCGCTTAGTTCAACCGATCGATTACGTGCTTCCGGTGATTCATTTTCGGTTGGTCTGTATCAAGTCAACCTTACTGTTCATAATTTAAATCAACCAGCTTGCACGCGTCTTAACGGTGGGCGAAATCTCGATTGCACGAGTGCTTTTCGGGGCAGAAATTACGACGCCGTCATTCTCAATCGAGATTTATATGTCCAATGTGTACGGGCAGCCCAAAATATTGATTGCAACACTGCTGTAGCGCAAGATTTGTTGCGCACACGACAAGGGTTTAATCATTGGGGCGCATATACTAATCCTCGTAATGGGTGTCGTTAATATCACTTAAATTAACTAGTTATGAAAAAAACATTTCTTTTAACTATTGCGACTGCAGTTCTCATCCTGACCATGTTTGTGTTGGGGCAGATTCTGGTCGTTGGTGTTGATGAGGGCGAGGTATATGAGCAGCCAGTGCTGCCAGTGACCATCTTCCCACCCGACAACCAACAGAATCTGCCGAATGCAACATCCTCAGTTAGAACCCCACTTACGATTACCAGAAATGACAACACTGAAATTTTACTTACCGACTTTCGAGAAGACGCAGGGGTAGAACCGGACGTAAATAATGAAGGATTTTATTACTTGGCAGGAACGTTAGATCCAAGTTTGCCATTACCTCCCTATACCATAACGTATAGCGATTTTGATACAAGCTTCACCATCAGTCTTTGGCAGAAGCCCCTTTCGTTTTACCGACGCGAAGCAGAAAATCGGCTAATAAGTCTTGTTAAACTAGGTACCAGTGAGCTATGTACGCTACGGGTGAGTGTTGTTGTACCCAACAATGCAAGTGAGCTTTATGGTGGTCAAAACGTGGGTCTCAGCTTTTGTCCCAGTGCAGTTACTCTCGTTGAATAAATTTTATGCTTCGATTGTGGTTAGCGACAAAGTTACTAGTTGTCCTTGTATTTATTCCCAATCTTACTCAGGCACAAGGTTTTGTACCCTGTAGTGGAGCCACGTGCAGTGCGTGCGACTTTGTGATGATGGCAAACACAATTATTGATTGGCTCATTGGAGTACTTTTAGTCGGGTTTGGGGTGCTGGCTGTCATAGCTGGTTTCAAACTGGTGACGTCTGCTGGCAACCCTAGCGCTCTAAAAGATGCAAAGGAAAGTTTTGTAAGTGCGTTCATTGGGCTGCTCATTATTTTAGGTGCCTGGATTGCTGTTGATACGTTGATCCGGGGTTTGGGAGTGCAGGGTATGCAAGGTGGACCATTGCCGTGGAGTCGTATTGAGTGTTTTGCGCAAACCGTGCCCGATGTTAATCGGCCAGAGTCGCCGCAAGGTGCGGCGATAGCGCCACGTTTTCCTGGCCAAGCACCTGACCCGGCGACCGCAGCTGATGCACAGCGCATTCTTACGGCGGCCGGAGTAATTGTGCAGCCTGGAGTGCAGCTAGCGGGAGTATCGACGGCTCGCCTTGAAGAAATTGCCCGATTGGCGAGAGAATGTCAAATTGCGATGCAGCAATCTTGCGGCGTACAAGTATCGAGTGGTGTGCGCACGCCAGGTAATCCAACCGGTGTGGGTGCTCACGGGGGAGGGCAAGCGCTTGATTTGAGTTCACGTAATAGCCCTGTTTTTATGACTGGATGAGAACAGGGCAAACTGCCTACGAGCGGTTACGGAGTTTTGGGGGGTTTACTGGTTATCGTGTATCGCCCAATACTATGTGTACCTGGGAAGGCCCCGATGCTGACAGCCGTAGTGCTCATTGGCATTGCGCTCCACCAACTAGTTAAAGGGGTTGTATGTTCGCCATCACTTGGAAAAAGGTCGATTAGGGAAAGGTTTTGACCGAAATACCGTGAGGGCAGGCGAAATAAAAACTGATCAAAGCAAGTGCCGTGCTTAACTTTTTGTATATGACTGCGGGCCCACTCCGACTCGAACGGAGGACGCTGGTTTTGGAGACCAGAATTTTACCACTAAACTATAGGCCCGTGATGCGGGCCATCTTACCACATTGATCGGTTTTCGAGAACAGAATTTTACTTTCAAGCGAAACGAGCGAAGTCCAAGCCGATGAGGTTTGGATTTCCGAGTGAGCGCAGAAAGGAAGACCTGCCGGAGGCTTTCTTCAAGCGAAACGAGCGAAGTCCAAGCCGATGAGGTTTGGATTTCCGAGTGAGCGCAGAAAGGAAGAAGCGACTAGCTTCTTACCACTAAACTATAGGCCCGTGATGCGGGCCATCTTACCACATTGATCGGTTTTCGAGAACAGAATTTTAAAAAAGAGGCAGGCGCACTTAGTACGATCGATCGTACTAACGGGCTGAACTAAGAGTGCGAACCCTTCGGTTAACCGAAGGGTTCTGGGGAATTGTAGTTAGAAAGTTCCTTGAGTACCGTTTGTACGTCAACCGGAAACGGATACCACCGTATGTTCGGGTCGCGGCGGAGCCACGTGCGCTGGCGTTTGGCGTACCCACAAATTGCGAAAAAAAGCTGGGTGCGCATGTTGCCGTATGAAAGCTTGCCTTGTAGATGTTCGGCAATGTAGCGGTACTCGAGGCCAAACGATACGAGCCGATCCCACGACACTCCATCGTCGTGGAGCTTCACCACCTCATCAACCATGCCCGCTGCTAATCGTTCGTCGAGTCGTTCACTAATCCGCTGGCGCAAAGTCGCTGGCGGTACATCAATGCCGATACTGTGCCAGTCGTATGGTGATTCCACCGGCGTAGCCTTTGGCACATGACCAAGGGCGGTAGCGATTTCGATAGACCGAATCAGGCGACGGGGGTTTTCGCTGTCGATGGTGGCCGCCCGTTCGGGGTCGAGTTGTGTCAGTCGCACTTCTAGTTCAGAAAGGGAAAGTGCCTCTAACTGTGCACGAAGTTGCGGGTTCGGAGGGACAGGAGCTGGTGACATGCGTCCACGCAAAACGTCGAGGTAAAAGAAAGTGCCACCACAGAGAATCGGCTGTTTACCGCGCGCAAGAATATCACTGATAGCAGCGTTGGCGTCGCGCTCAAAGTCGGTGGCGGTGTACGTGTCATTTACCGGATCGACAAGATCAAACAGGTGGTGGGGAATGCCGCGCATCTCTGCCTGGGTAATCTTGCCAGTGCCAATGTCCATGCCACGATACACCTGCCGTGAATCCACAGAAATCACCTCGCCACCCAGCTCAAGGGCTAGCTCGACTGCAAGTGCACTTTTGCCCGAGGCGGTAGGGCCGACGATAGCGATGAGTGTTGGTTTCGGCATGGCGCGGAGTGTATCCTAAATAGACTTTCCGTCGTGGAAGATTATCGTCTCCTAAGGCAACTCTGATAATATAAACAAGTCAAGCATGATTGAGCTCATTGTAAAAAACGGATCCATAAACATTACGTGCAGTGTGCCGCGGGAGGGACTTGAACCCTCACTCCGGTGAAGGAAACGGATTTTGAGTCCGCAGCGTCTACCATTCCGCCACCGCGGCATACTACAAACAATCCCTAGATCCCACAGAGTCTAGCAGAAAAACGCCCAGTTATAAACAGTGTGCCTGGCCTCATGGGGCGTGATAAAATGGCAGAAATTCGCACCGGGTGGTGCGGAGGTAATCCGGCGTATTTTCCTATGGCATTTCATGGCGACTCCATCTACTGGGTAGAAGTAGAGAAAATTGTTCCCAATCCGTTTCAGCCGCGGCGGGAGTTTGATGAGCAGAAGCTCAAAGAACTGGCTGATTCAGTGCGTATGTACGGCATTCTGCAGCCACTTACGGTGACACGGCACGAGCGCAGTCGTGAAGACGGCACCTTCTACTCAGAGTACGAATTGATCGCCGGTGAGCGGCGTTTACGTGCGTCGAAGATCGCGGGGCTCACCCTGGTACCGGTCATTATTCGTGAAGGTGAACAGACAGAACAAGAAAAACTTGAACTCGCCATTATCGAGAACCTGCAGCGCGAGGATCTTAATGCGGTGGACCGCGCCATGGCGTTTCAACAGCTGTCCAATGTCTTTGGCCTCTCGCACACGCAGGTGGCTGAAAAAGTCGGTCGCAGCCGCGAGTATGTCTCCAACACTATTCGCCTACTGGCACTTCCACCGGCCGTGCTTGAGGCATTACAGCTCGGGAAACTCAGTGAGGGACATGCGCGTACACTCCTCATGCTGTCTGATAGACCAGAGGAGCAAGAAGTGCTCTTTAAAGAGATTTTGCTAAAGAAGCTGTCGGTGCGCGAGGTGGAGCGGATTGCGCGCAGTATTGCTACCGAGAAAGTGCGCAAGAAGGACTACCTTGAGCAGGAGGCTGATCTGATGGACATGGAAAAGAAGTTTATGGACAGCCTGGGGACGCGGGTAAAGATCCAGCGTACTGATTTTGGGGGCCGACTGACTATCGACTATTTCTCCATTGCCGACCTCGAAAGCATGCTCGAGCGGGTGCGTAGCCACGAAGCGGCCAGCGCAACCGGAGGTGCAGCTGCCTTGACTGCGGCCACGCCACTAGTGATTTCCGCTGAAGCTTCAGGCGCTCTGCCTGCCGCGACAGCCTTGCCACCCGACGTTGCGCACAGTGAATCTCTCGGTGCACTGTATGAACACGAGAGCGAAGCGGTTATGGAAGTACCACCCGAAACTACGCTTACCGAATCAGAACCGGAAATTGACGAGAGCGATCTCTACTCAATCAAAAATTTTGGCGTCTAGTTTTTCCCCGCGCGTCTAGGCGGCCGGCGCTTTTCTTCAGGATTCTTGTTTTCATGCGTTGGACCGTTATCGAGTCCGAGAGCGTTGCGAATACGGCGACGCGCTAGCGACGTTTTGGCAAAATCGAGCCACCGCTTGGTCGGGGCGGCAGATTTGCGTGTTTCAATTTCGACAATGTCACCGTTCTTTAGTTCACTATCAAGTTGCACAAGTTTCTTATTTACCTTCGAACCAAAAGTGTGATTACCTACTTCTGAATGGATAGCATAAGCAAAGTCGATAGGGGTGGCACCAACCGGGAGATCAACCACGTCGCCGGTGGGGGTAAAGACGAAGATGCGGTTACTAAAAAAGTCGTTGCGAATATCCTCAATAAACTGCGCCGTCGGGGCCTTGTCCTTCTGGTAAATCTGCCCAATTTCTGAAATCCACAAGGGAATTTTTTGCTGGTGGGGAGTCTCGCGCTTCTCCTCAATTTTCGCGCTGGCACTTTGTCGCCACGAAAAAGGTCGAAAGAGGAGTGGTAAGAGTGTACTGAAGGGTGAGACGGGTGCTTTGGCGCCTTCTACCGCCGGAGCCTTGTAGGCAATATGTGAAGCGACACCAAACTCGGCTTCGTGGTGCATCTTGCGCGTGCGGATCTGGATTTCCATAATCGTACCATTGTGCGTGGTGACGGTGGTGTGAATCGATTGGTAGCCATTTGGTTTAGGGAAGGCAATGTAGTCTTTTACTCGTCCGGGCAGGGGTCGCCACAGCTCGTGGACGATACCGAGCGTGCGATAGCAGTCTTCCATCGAAGAAACAATCACCCGCATGGCGAGCAGATCGTAGACAGTATTGATGTCCCATTCTTTGCGCTTGAGTTTATGGAAGAGTGAGTAGAGACCCTTGACGCGGAAAGAAGTAGAAAAGTCGAGCAGTTTTACATCAGCCAGACGCTTTTGCAGTACCTTGCGTTCGCGCTCAAGCACCTCGTTGCTGCTGCCAAATTTTTGCTCGAGGAGTGCCGCGACGCGCTTGTGCTCATCGGGGTAGACGTAGGGGAAGGCCAAGTCCTCAAGCTCCTTGCGAATTCGACCCATTCCAAGGCGGTGGGCAACGGGTACATATATCTCGAGTGTCTCGCGCGCGATGCGTAGTTGTTTCTCTGGCTTTACATACTCCAGGGTGAGCATGTTGTGGAGTCGGTCCGCGAGCTTAATGATGAGGACGCGGATGTCCTGACTCGTTGCGACGAAAAGTTTTCGTAGGGACTCGTTGTGGCGGTCGCTACCGTAGTAACGCACCGAAGAAAGTTTGGTTACCCCCTCAACGAGAAACAGGATTTCGTCGCCAAATTCTCTCTTAATATCCTCCGAAGTCACTGGAGTGTCCTCAACGGTGTCATGCAGGAGGCCGGCCGCGATGGTGCGTGGTCCCATACCCATCTCAGCGAGCTTGAGGCCCACCGCTGCTACGTGGTTCATGTAGGGCTCGCCCGAGTAGCGGGTGTGCCCTTCGTGGGCTTTTTCGGCAAAGGCAAACGCTCGTTCAATGAGTTCTGCGTCAGTGGGGGTGGCTGCACTGACCGTCGCGATAATTTGCTTAGCGGTTATCATTTGCTCATTCTAGTGAGTGTAAGTGTGCTTGGCAAGGTAATGAAATGCTTAGCGCCCACCCTTAAGGAGTGACATCGCAAGTTCGATGGTGATATCTTCAGTCTTTACTTCGTCGGGGATGCTGATACGGCGAAAGCCTTTTTTGAGGTAGCGACCAGACTTTGATTCAAAAACGTTTACCATTTTCTTGGTGGTGGGGTTTACCCCGAGTTCTTTAAGAAGTTTTTCTCCCTTACGCATTTTCTTTGGCTCCTTGAAAATCGTTAGCGCGCGCTCAAAGGTAATGTCGTAGGGGTTGTCGGCGCCTTTAAGTGAACGGTAGTCGCCGGCATGTGCGATGTAAGGACCAAACTTGCCAGTGTTCGCCACCACTGGTTCGCCCGTGTCGGGATGTTCGCCAAGGGTACGCGGGAGCTTAAGGAACATAATCGCTTGTTCGAGCGTGACGGTACTGGGGTCTACACTGGGCGGCAAAGCAGCGCGCCGCGGTGGAGGAACCGCCTCAACTTTAGGAGTTTTCTTGCCCTTCACCTTTTTTACTTTCTCAGGCGTCAGGCCGAGCTGTAGGTAGGGACCGTACTTACCATTCATGACGAAGATCGGCTCTTGGGTCTCGGGATGGAGACCAATCGGTTCCTCGGGCTTGACCTCGCTACCGTCAATAAGGCGGGCACCATCGCAGTCGGGGAAGCGGTCGCAGGAAAGGAAGGTGCCCGACTTGCCGAGCTTTATCACCATCGTGCTCCCACATTTAGGGCAGGGGAACTTCTTTGGTCCTGGCCCCAGGTTGGTGAGTTTTTCAATCGACTCCTTGCTTGCTACGGCCTTCTGAAACGGACGATAAAAATCTTCCAAGGTTTTCACGTACGTGCGTTTGCCTTCAGCGATTTCATCGAGCTCGTCTTCCATCTCACTCGTGAAGGTGTCGCTAATGTAGTCGGCAAAATGTTGCTCGAGGAAAGTGGAGACTACGTCACCAGTGGCGGTCGGGATAAGGGTACGACCCTCCTTCACCACATAGCCACGCTCGGTGATGGTGTTCATGATGGAAGCGTAGGTCGAGGGGCGCCCGATGCCGCGCTTCTCGAGTTCTTTAATGAGACCCGCTTCGGTATAGCGACTAGGTGGCTGGGTGAATTTGTCTTCGATTGAAAGTGCGGTGAGGGAAAGGGGATCACCGACTTTTAGCTTGGGTACTTCCACTTCCTCACCGCGGGCGCGCGGGTCGGCCCGGAGCCAGCCTTCGTCGATAATGCGCGAACCGTGGACTTCAAAGTTGGGAATGGCTTCGCTCGTCCCGGTTACATTGCCACTTACCTTAGTGCGCAGCGTGCGGGCCTCCCGCATTTGCGAGGCGATAGCGCGCCCCCAAATGAGCTCATACAGCGCCTTCTGGTCGGCGGTGCTACCAGCACTGCGGGTGAAGGCGCGGGTGGGTCGAATCGCCTCGTGCGCTTCTTGAGCAGACTTACTTTTGGTTTTGTACTGGCGGGGACTGACGTAATCTTTTCCAAATTCTTTCGCAATGAGCGCAATCATATCCTTCTGTGCGGTGGCACTGAGGGTCGTTGAGTCGGTACGCATGTAGGTGATGTGCCCAGCTTCGTAGAGCTTCTGCGCCGCACCCATGGTGCGTGACGGCGAAAAGCCCAGACGCGTTGACGCCGTTTGCTGCAGGGTAGAGGTGGTGAAGGGCGCGCGGGGCAGGCGAGCTTGTTCGCTTTCGGTAATGGCGGCCACTGCCCACGGGTGCTTCTTACCTACTCGTTCGATACGTTCGGCCTCACTGCGCTCCTTGGGCTCCTCGCTACAAACAAGCGTGAGAGGAGTTTTTTGGGGCGTGAGTGTCTCTGCGGTCAGCACAAAGAACGCTTCGGGGATGAACTCTCGAATTAGTCGCTCGCGCTCCATCACGATGCGCAGCGCTGGCGATTGTACCCGCCCGGCTGATAGGCCATAGCGCACCTTTTTCCAGATGAGGCCCGAGAGGTCGTAGCCCACCAGGCGATCGAGTACGCGCCGTGCTTCCTGTGCTTCTTTGAGATTGAGATCAAGATCGCGCGGGTGGGCGATGGCGTTTTTTACCGCCTCTTCTGTAATTTCGTGAAAGACGACGCGCTTTAAGTTGTCGTTTTGGTCTTTGATGAGTTCTGCCACATGCCAGGCGATCGCTTCTCCTTCGCGGTCGGGGTCGGACGCCAGGAGCACTTCGTCAGCGCTTTTGGCCGCGGCACGTAGTCCCGCAATCACCTTATTCTTTCCGGGCGATACAATATACGTAGGGACAAAGCCATGCTCGGTATCGACTGCGTCGGTGTTGCTTTTAGGGAGGTCACGGACGTGACCAATCGACGACATCACCTTATAGCCGGGGCCAAGGTATTTTTCAATAGTTTTAGCCTTTGAGGGCGACTCGACGATGACGAGGGTGTTTTTCTTCATGGATAGCTGTAACAATTACCCACTTTACATATATCTGTCAAATAATTACTTAGAAAAGCGTGTATCTACGTGCTATGTGGCGCAATGACCCACTTTGGTTTGCTGTGTGGTAGTATAAGTACGTATGTCAAACGATCTCACCGCCCTTGATGATTTTCTAGAGGACGAATCACAGCGTGACTTTACCCGCGTGCTGCGATTTCTTTTATACACTCAGGGATATGCCCATGTGTTGGTGTATGGTGCTAAAGAAGCGTTGGCACCGATCACCACGCGCCTGACTGACACCTTTCCCGCTCTAAACAAAAATGTTTTTCTAGTTACCACGACTAGTAGTGGGGAAGTGCTCGTGCGTTCGGCACCGGCAGGGGATGGAGCGGCTGCTCCACTTAATTTTGGAGCGGCGCTGCGGGCCCTCATGCGCCAAGATCCCGATACGATTGCCATTATTGAACTGCCCGCAAAAGAACTAATGTCTGATGAAGATTTGCAACTGGTGGTAAATGCAGCTATGACCGGGCAGCAGTTACTCATTGGATGTGCAGCCTCGAGTCTTGCTGCGGCGCGGGAATATCTCGACGCCCAGCACAGCGAATTATCAATGGTGCAATTTGGTCTGGCCCTCGAGGCTGGAATAAACGCGGAGGGAAAACCCCGATTGGTTTCACTGCAGCTGCGTACGGCGAGCGGTTTTGTGCCGGTTGTGCACGTGTCGCACGATGGTAGTGTGGTGGTACACAAAGAGCTGCTGCCCGAAGTACCTACCCCAGCGCCGCTGCCCTCCCCGCGCCTCGCGCCACCGCTTTCCAAGCGGCCAGTCCCAACGATCGATCCACGACCGGTCTTTATACCGACAGTCGGTTCTTCTGATGGAGCAAACAGTATGCTAGGCGGTACGACGGCGCTGCGTCTAGCGGGTGGAGAGTGGCCGCGTTGTCGCTCCTGCGGTGAGCCCTTGGTACACCTCCTGACACTCGACCTCGAAGCGATTCCGGCTCCGCTCCCGTCACCGACTGCCGGGCTGGCGCAACTATTTGTCTGCGCCAATGCCGATCGTGGTTGTAAGGTGTTTGCTGAGAGTGATGAGGGAGTGTGTGCTTTGGTACTAGAAAAATCGACTGGACTCACAACACTCCATGACCCCGTTGCAGACAGACATGCGGTGATTGCTCCGGGTGCGATTACCGGATGGGACGAGTATCAAGAAGATCCTGATGACCAAGATGCGCCGGCTGTGGCTGATACTGCGAGTAGTACCGTCAACAGTGACGACGCTGGTCCGCTTCTGTGCGATAAATTGGGCGGTTGGCCAGCGTGGGCACAAGGAAATGGGTGGCCACGCCATGCTGATGGTTCGCCCTACACGCTTCTTTTTCAATTTCACGAAGGGGGAGTGCGCTCCGGTGGTTTCTCTGGTGGTTGGGACTATGAACAAGCTGTTACCATTCCCAGTACCTCGGGTGATTTGATCGTTGACCCCAATTTGCCACGCCGCCTTCACGACCTCTGGTCGGGTGATGCGGTCGCGCTGCTATTTATCGATGCGACTGGCACCAAGCTCGCTCTCCGAGTGCAGATGAGTTGATGCGGCTCAGCGAAGTGAGCGGTAGGTGTTGATGTCGCAGGCGATGTGACCATTTATTTCCATCATCATAAGGAGGGTGGTGGCTTCGGCAGTAGGGAGGGCGAGGAGGCGAATCAGTTCATCGCGGTCGCGCGGTTCGTTAAGGAGCGCTAGTACCTTTTGTTCTTCGGGTGAGAGAGTACGTAATGGGACGGGCGGGCGCTCTTCGGGGGTAAGGCCAAGGGCGTAGAGAATGTCCTCGGCGGAAGTGACTGGCGTGGCGCCGAGTTTTATAAATTGGTGCACCCCGTACGAGTTTTTGGAAAAGATATTGCCAGGGACAACGAGGAGTTCGCGATTATAGTCGACGGCCATGCGAGCAGTGATGAGGGTACCCGACTTACTGCTGGCCTCGATAAGCAGGGTGGCTTTCGCAAGGCCAGCCATAATGCGATTGCGCGCCGGGAAGGTCCACCGCGCGGCGGCGGCCGTGGGTGGATATTCCGAGAGGAGGCCGCCGCTCTGTTCGACTATCCTCCCCGCTAACTTCTTGTGACTCGCTGGATAGAGCACGTCCTCACCCAGTCCACTCCCCGGTACCGCCAGGGTATAGAGGCCATTTGCTAGTGCCGCCTCGTGCGCGAGGCCGTCGACCCCGAGAGCGAGACCCGAGATGATGCCAATCGGATAACCACGCAGTCCACCAATGAGGTGCTCGATTACCTGCTTGCCGTAGGTGGTGTAGTTGCGGGAGCCAACGACGGTAAGGAGGGTGAGGTCCGGCGGGGGCAAAGTACCAAGCGCCCACAGTTCTTTCGGTGGTTCGGGCGTCTCAAACAGTGGGGCGAAGGCAGGTGGCCACTCGCTCGGAAGAAGCTTGGTAATGGTCTCAAACACCATTGATTTTATTGTAGCACTCTGCCTATTGACTTTTGTAGTTGATTGTGTATAATAAGGATGTGAGGTGATCATTCTGGACCGTCGTCCTCACTAGTCGCTGCAGCGGCTACGACAAGTCCCGGAAGGTGGCTTGCTTACTAAAGCGGCACTTCACGGGCGTGCAAGAAGGGGAGTTGCGCCCTCACCCGACCTGTAGCAGCCAGACGCCGCCCGACGGGGTGGTAAGCTCGGGTAGAGAGTCAAAGCAAATTACTACATAGTAGAGTTCCGGCGGCCAGAAAAGCTAGCCGGTCAAATGGTAAAAATGTCGGCGTGAAATTCGCTGGCAGGCCGGGAAGGGGGTTTGCCGCAGCGCATCCCTCGACCCGGCTTTTTTCTTTTTTCATGTATAATCTTTCGCATACACTTTTATATATAGCCGCGTATGCTCGATATTAAATTCATCAGGGAGAATGCTGATCTTGTGAAGGAGGCGGCACGGAAGAAAAAGATCAAGGTCGATATTGATCGGCTGCTTTCTATCGATGATGAGCGCCGCGCGCTTTTAAGTGCCGTTGAGGGCAAGAAGGCCGAGCAAAATAAAGTCTCTGAAGAAATCGCGCAGGCCGACAGCGCGCGGCGTGAGGAGTTGATCACACAGATGCAAACCCTCAAAGCCGACATCCAAGCCGAGGAAGAAAAGGTCAAACCAATTATGGAGGAGTGGCAGGCGCTCATGCTCCAGGTGCCGAACATCCCCGACATGTCGGTCCCTGATGGCGACAGCGACGCCGATAACGTGGAGGTGAAAAATTGGGGTGAGCAGACACAATTTTCCTTCACGCCCCTCGATCACACCGAACTGATGGTCCGACATAAGATGGTGGACTTTGAACGCGGTACGAAAGTACACGGCTTCCGCGGCTACTACCTCCTTGGTGACGGAGCGCGTCTCTCCTGGGCTATTTGGAATTACGCCAATGAGTTTTTTCAGACGAAAGGTTTTGATCCACTCCTGGTGCCGTCGATTGTGCGCAAGAGCAATCTCTATGGCACGGGACATCTCCCCAATGATGCCGACGACGTCTACCGCACGCAAGACGACGACTACCTGATTGGCACGAGCGAAGTCTCTACCATGGGCTACTTTGCCGACGAGGTACTCGACCACGCGCAGTTTCCGATTAAATTCCTGGCCTTCTCACCCTGCTACCGGCGTGAGGCGGGGAGCCACGGCAAAGACGTCAAAGGGCTTATCCGTGTCCATGAATTTTTCAAGGTAGAGCAAGTCGTGCTCTGCGAAGCCTCGCACGAGGAGAGTGTGCAGTGGCACGAGACGATCAATCGTAATACCGAAGAGTTTATCGAATCACTCGGTATCCCGTACCGCACGGTCTTAAATTGTGGTGGTGACATCGGTCAGGGGCAAGTGAAGAAATATGACATCGAACTGTGGGTGCCAGACGAGCAGAAATATCGCGAGATCAGCTCTGCCTCGTACTTCCACGATTTTCAGACCCGCCGTTTCAACATTCGCTATCGCGATAAGGAAGGGAAGATGCGTTACGCCCACTCGCTTAACTGCACCGCCATTCCCACGCCGCGCATCCTTGTCTCACTCGTGGAGAATTTCCAGCAGGCTGATGGCACTATCAAGGTGCCGGAGGCACTCCAGAAGTATTTAGGAAAAGCTCATATTGGCTAGTACCGTTATCATATATGATAACGGTACTAGCCATGGTCCTGCCTGCAACTCGAACTACAAACCAATCGTACTGAATGTAGTCTGGGCAAGAATTGCCGCCAACCCTCGCTTAAAAGCCTTCTTCTAGCGTGGTAAGCTAGTGCCAATGCCAAAAAACCTTGGCCCACTTACCAAACCACCAAAAAAGCGCTTTGAGCTCTCTCCAACGGCGCGAGTGTTGATAAAGCAAACAGTAATTGGTGTCGGTGTTCTTGCCTCGCTGGCGTTAGTGATTACAGGGATCTATCAGCTCACTCGCCTTCCGTCACTCACTTTGACAAGCGTTACTGCCTCTGGCGGCGAAACCATTGATGCCTCCGAAGTGGAGATGCGTGCAGAGACGGTGCTTGAGGGTACCTACAGCGCCCTCATCCCCAAACGGTTTTTTCTCTTTTATCCGCAGGCCGCCATGCTGGCTGAGGTGGAGAAGGTCGAGCGCATACGTGATGTGGTAATCGATCGCAGAGGAAAGAACGAGCTCCATATTAGCTACAATGAGCATCGTCCGTTTGCGCTGTGGTGTATTGAGGCGGAAATCCAGAGTGACGGTAGCTGTCTATTTATAAATGACGAAGGGTATGCCTTTGCCCCAGCGCCGCAGCTAAAAGGGGGAAGCTTTGTCCGTTATCGCAGTGCTGCGGCCGCGCCCGAGCTAGGTCAAGTGGTGCTGTCGCTTGATGAGTTTTGGAATACCATTACGTTTGTCGAGCTGTTAGCTGAAGATGAATTATATGTGGCGGCGGTGGAGGTCGATGCGGTGGGAGACGTGTACTATCGTCTTACGACCGGCGGCGAGCTGCGGGTGACGCTTAAGGATCCAGCCAAGCAGGTCGCTGACAATCTCCATACCATTTTAGCTGCTAAAGAATTCACGCACCTGCGCGAAAGTGACTTTCACTACATCGACCTACGTTTTGGTAATAAAGTGTATGTAAGTGAGGTGGACGTCTCACTCTTGGCTGCCTCCAGTACAGCGAGCACTACCAACGAGATGATGGCGACAATACCGGTGGATGAAGATGTTGCCCTCACTAATGAGCTACAAGCTGCTACGGCGATTTTTAGTACGGAGGAAAATTAAAAAACGAAAATGCCGCCCACTTAGAAATGCCGGGGGCGGCTGCGGCATCTGTTGGGGGTCTATCAGCGGTTGATCATGAGCTCCCGCTTGCCTGCCTGGAAGAGTAACTCGAGGGCCTTCAGGAACAGGCCGCCATCATTCGAGTGGGGAACGTAGGCACCCCGAGTCAGTTCCGGTTTGGTGTTCCTGCTCCAGGCGCTGTCGACGAGAACGCACGAGCAGATTTTTCGCCACGCATCCGACTCGACGAAAGGCTGTCCCTCACTGGTCATGGTGCGCCTCAGCCACGGTCGCCCCTCCTCATCGTAAACGACCAGAACCCCGTTGTTGGTGTCCCAGGTGTAGGGCCCCTTGTGCTCCACCAGGTATCCCCCGTTCGGGAAACTTGCGCGCTCAGTTGTGCCGAGAGCGGAGAAAAACCCTCGGTCGAGCAGTTCATGTGACAAAGCACCCATCTCGTGTCTCCTGACATCCTGCGGGCTGCAACGATGTTGTTGCAAAAGTATAATAACAGTTTTTTACTATAAGTCAAACACTTTTACCCGGAAAGACCTTTAAATACTTGCTTTTTATTGCATTCACCGTACAGTACCCCTATGAATTTTTGGGAAAAGCTACCAAAACCCTTTGTCGTTGTGGCGCCGATGGCTGACGTCACCGACGCGCCGTTTCGGCGGTTGATTGCCAAATACAGCGCGCACGAGCGTACTGACGGCACTGTGGGAGGACCCGACGTCATGTGGACCGAGTTTGTCTCGGCCGATGGCCTCGTGCGCGCTACCCCGGAGGGGAAGAAAAAACTGCTGGCTGACCTTATCTATACCAATGAAGAGCGGCCGATTGTGGCACAGCTTTTCTCGAGTGATGTGGGTCATATGGAATACGCAGCGGCACTGTGTCGTGAGCTGGGTTTTGATGGTGTCGATATCAACATGGGCTGCCCGGACGCTTCGATTGAAAAGCAGGGGTGCGGGGCAGCGATGATTAAAACACCGCGGGTAGCGAGTGACATTATTGCAGCCGCCAAACGCGGCGCCCGCATGGGGGAGGTAGATGGCATTCCGGTCTCGGTCAAAACGCGTATTGGCTACAATCAAGATCAACTTGAAGAATGGATTCCGCACCTCTTGGCCTCTGCACCGGCCGCCCTCACCATTCACGCCCGTACGCGCAAGGAGATGAGCAAGGTACCGGCGCGCTGGGAGCGGGTGGCGCGCGCGGTCGAGATCCGCAATAGCCTTGGCGTAAATACGCTAATTATCGGGAATGGGGATGTGCTTTCGCTTGAGGACGGGCACCGGAAAGCGCAGCTTTCCGGTGCCGACGGTGCGATGGTAGGCCGCGCAATGTTTGGGAACCCGTGGTTTTTTCATCCAACGCGTCGTTTACCCACGCGCCTTACGGCGCTGCCGACCCATGGCGTCAATCGCGACACAATAATGGAACACGACACCAGTGAAGCGGGTGTAGAGTACGTGACGCTACGCGAACGCCTCTTGGTACTGTGCGAACACACGAGACTATTTTGCGAACTTCTGCCTTTTAAAAACTTTGCCACCATGAAGAAGCACTACAAAGCGTACGTGGGTGGTTTCCCTGGTGCTGCCGAACTGCGCAGCGCACTTATGGCCACCGAAACTCCCGCCGACGTCGAAGCCGTTGTCCACGCATTTCTGACGGGTCAGTAAATCAGCCTGATTGTGTTTTTTGTGCAATGCGCTAGAGTAGTTTTTTAGAGACGCGGTTGGGGAGAAAAACAAAATGCCTACCATAGCAGAAATAGTGGTGATAGCTGGTGCAGTGAAGGTCCGCAGTAGACCGACCAGAGGCAAGTCAGGTCGTCTTCTCTCGGTGTATGTTGATTGTCGTAAGGTGTGCGGTGACGAACGGTGTTTTCCGGCTGCTGCTGTAGCCATTGCTGAATACCTATCCGAACTGGATAAATATGCTCTAGCCGGAGTGGCTTTGGGTGGCGTCATGTTCTCTCCCGCGGTTGCGCTGCTTACCAAGCGAGCTCACTTTGCCGTTCGTGGCGAAGCAAAATCGCATGGCTTGCGCAAGTTGATCGAAGGAGGGCCGGTCAGGGGTCGGCGGATGGTGGTCATCGAAGATGCCGTGACAACAGGTGGATCGCTGATCGGGGCGATCGAGACGTTGCGTCGGGCGGGGGCGGTAGTTACTGAAGCGTTGTGTTTGGTTGCTCACCGGCCGGCCGAAGCAAAAAAGCGGTTTGCCGACGTGGGCGTACCACTCACTGTCCTCGCAACACCTGCGGAAATCTACCAGGTCATGTTTGATCGACATCGCAGTGGTCACGCAATTCTTGCACCAAAAAAGCTCGCTAAATTGCGGGCTTGGGTGGAGGATTCGTGAGATGGAGAGGAAGTAGGGCGCTGGCGAAGCCAGCGCCCTTATGCATTACTCACTTTACTTTCCTCACCGACCTCTCATTTTTGATCACGTTTGTGTATAGGCTTTCGTGCTTTAGCGATTCACTGGTACACTAGAAGTAATGAACGAAATACTGCACGCCAATATATTCTTTGTTATTGCTAGTGTGGCGACCGTTCTGTTTTGTGTGTTCGTATGCTTTATCTTGTACCACGCGTACAAGATCGTCCGTTCGCTGCGACGTATCGTTGAACGTATCGAAGAGGGTAGTGAGGTGATTGCCGATGATGTCGCTTTTGTGCGCAATTTCATGCGCGGCGGCGTGGCCCGCATCTTAGGTCTCTTCGGCGCCTCACCACGCGCGCGTTCTCGCAAGGGCAAGGCGGCCGAGTCTGTGGACACACAAGATGACGAATAAAAACTTCTAACTATCATTCCTATGGCAACACCAAAAAAACAGTCAGCTGCGGTCGATAAGAAAGCAAAGATAAGTACGGGTGCAAAGGTGGGTGTGGGGGCAGGACTTACCGCAGCGGCGGTAGCCGCTGCCGGAGCCTACTTTCTTTACGGCAGTAAGAATGCCAAGCAAAATCGCAAGACCGTTGCTGGGTGGGTAGAGGATGCCAAGAAAGAAGTGGTAAAGGGCCTTGAGAAAGCCAAGACGATGAGCGAGCAGGAATACAAAGATCTTATCGATAAGGTAGGCAAGGCACATGCCGAAATTAAGAAAATTTCCAAGACTGACCTCGCTAAGTTTCAGAAGGAAATGAAGGATGGTTGGAAAGTAATCGCTAAAAATGCAGTAGGCGCTGTAGCCGCTGCCAAACGTGCGATGCCAGAAGCTCCTAAGGCGAAAGCTAAGGCAAAAGCCGCCGTGAAGACGGCAGTCAAAGCAGTCGCCAGGAAGGCTCCAGCGAAGGCTGTCTCGAAGAAGGTAACCAAGAAATAGACCCCGGCATTAGACAGTGGACACAACTCCCCGCCAAACGGCGGGGAGTTGCTAGTATGGGGGAGTCACTGTTATGGTTCGTCGTTTCGTTTTTTGGTTTTTGGTCGGTAAGGTATCGCTCATCTTTTTATGTTCGGTAGCTTTTAGTTTGTATCTGGCAATTGTTGCAGCGGAGCACTATGAGAGTACTCTGTCGCCGACACCCGTCTTTCATATTGACGCCGCGCCGCCGGCTCTTTCGACCGCGCGAGCATTTGCTGTGTTTGACGCGAGCACCGGTGCCTTGCTCGCTGGGGCAGATATCGAGACGCCGTACCCCATAGCCTCAGTGACCAAGCTGCCCGCTGCCGCCGCTCTCCGCTCACTGGTCGACCTGGAAGCCACGACGGTTGTCACGGCCGCTGATGTAGCCGCCGAGGGGCGGGCAGGGAAGCTCGAGGCCGGCGAGCAGTACAGCTATCGTGAACTTTTATTTCCCTTGCTCCTCGAGTCATCGAACGACGCTGCCGCTGCCCTCGAGCGTGCAGAGGAGGGTGCGCTCATTGCTGCCATGAACGCCTACGCCAGTTCTGCCGGCACCGGTGCGACGCAGTTTGTGGACGCCTCGGGTCTCAGTGACCGCAATGTAGCGAGTGCTTACGATCTCACGCTTTTAGGTACACGACTGTTTAAAGAAGAGAAGTATCTTATGAGCCTCTCGAGTCTCTCGCAGCATATTGGGGCAAAGACAGGCTGGGTAAACAATAGTCCGGTGGCGAGCGAAGGAGCGTACCTCGGGGGCAAGCATGGGTATACGCAGGCCGCCGGCCGGACCATTCTTGCCTTCTTCGACGAACCCTTCCGGGCCGGCCGGCGGCCGATTGGCTACGTGATACTGGGGAGTGAGAATTTGGCAGCCGACACAGCGACGCTACGGGAATTTGTGGCCACGTCCATTCGTTTTGAATAAACCTGGTATACTAGACCGCGTTATGACCGCCGCCACCGCCCTCTACCGCAAATACCGCCCGCAGACCTTTGCCGAAGTGCGTGACCAAGAGCACATTATTCGTGTGCTTGAAGGAGCACTCAAGAAGGGCGAGATTCCGCACGCGCTCCTTTTCTGTGGCTCGCGTGGTACGGGGAAGACCAGTACAGCCCGGCTATTTGCCCGCGCTCTGGGTACCAGCGAGCTCGATCTCTACGAAATTGATGCCGCGAGTAATCGTGGTATCGACGACGTGCGTGAACTACGCGAAGCGGTCCACACTGTGCCGTACGAATCAAAGTACAAGGTGTACATCATCGACGAGGTGCACATGCTCACTAAAGAGGCGTTCAATGCGCTCCTCAAGACCCTCGAAGAACCGCCCGCGCATGTGGTGTTTATTTTAGCGACCACCGAAGAAGACAAGCTCCTCGATACCATTACTTCGCGCTGTCAGGTCTTTCGCTTTCGGGCGCCCAGTCGGGCGGTTCTCGCAGAAACAGTAACTGAAGTGGCCCGCAAGGAAGGCTTCGCTCTTGCGCCCGACGCGGCCGATTTGATTGCCGTGGCGGCCGATGGTTCCTTCCGCGACGCGCTCGGAATCACACAGAAGGTCATCCTCGCCTCTGGCGACACCATCGGAAGTGCCGATGAAGTAGCGGCCATCATCGGTGCGCCCAGGGTGGCCCTTCTCCTGCGCCTCCTTGGCGCCCTTCACGAGAAAGACACTGCCGAGGCGCTCTCGGCTGTCGCCGACGCTACCGCCACCCATGTGAGTATGGATATTTTTATGCGGCTGTTTCTCGAGCATGTCCGCGCGGTGCTGCTGCTTCGGCATATGCCGGGGAGCACCGCGGACATCCTTGCTCCCTTCGGTGAGGCGGCGAGAGAGTCGCTCACCACGCTCGCGAAAAGTGGCGCCGCCTCACCGCTTAATTCCCACCTCCTCCTGCGTTTTCTCACCGCTTCCGAGCAGCTGGCTCGTTCCCCCATACCGTCACTGCCCTTTGAGCTCGCCATTATCGATGTGACAACCAAGGAGGGCAAGTAGGCTATGGACGTACTCTTGATCCGCCACGGACAAACCGATGGCAACCGGGCGCGGCGACACCAGCACCCCAATACGAAGCTTAATGAAATAGGAAAGGTACAGGTCGAGCAGCTGCTTTCAGTGGTGGTTGATTTTGCTCCGACCCACCTCATCACTAGTACCAATCTTCGGGCGGTAGAAACGGCGCGGGCGATTGCGGACGCGACCGGGCTCATCCCCGACACACAAGTACTGTTTGAAGAACTGCATCGCCCGACCGAAATCATTGGTCGGCGCTTTGTGGGACTCGAGACGCTCAAGTACATCATAGGTTGGTTTTATGGCGCCAGCTACGGCGATGGCGAGACGTACGTGCAGTTTATAGAGCGTCTTTTGGCGGCCCGGCAGTACCTAGAATCGTTTCCGAAAGACGCACGAATAGTTGTGGTCTCACACTCCGTCCTCATTAACTTTTTTGTTGCGTACCGCAGTCGGGAGAAGCGCATGCCGCTTCCGCAAGCCGCGTGGCGCTTTTTGCGTATCCTGACGCACAAGAATACTGGTGTAACGCACTTGCGCTGTAGCACTGAAGACGGAAAAGAGAAGTGCACCTGGCACCTCCTTTCCCACGGCCGCAGTTCGCACCTCAAGCCTTGAGTTTTTGTCATTTTCTGGCACTATAGTGCGACCAGAAGAGGGCTGATAAGAAGACATTGCCGGTTCGTCTAATGGTAGGACTCTGGTTTCTGGTACCAGCTATTGGGGTTCGAGTCCCTGACCGGCAGCAAAAACTACATCACAAGAATACGGGAAATAGTGGATGCCCCCCAATTTTCTGCTCGTGTTTGCTATACTTTTAGTCTAAAGTATTGTATTATTGTAAGGTATGGATATTGCAGATTTTAAAAATGTAGTTTGGAAAGAAGGCAATCAATACGTTGCTCAGTCTTTAAATGTGGATATTTCAAGCTTCGGATCTTCAAAGGAAGAAGCACTCAAAAATCTCCGAGAAGCTCTTGAACTTTATTTTGAAGACGCATCCGATGATGTCGTTTTTATAGTAGAAGAACCTGAAATAGTCTCGGTGTAATGCATGCCGAGATTACATTCCTCTGACCGTATAATTTCCATTCTAGAGAGAAACAATTTTAACTTTGTGTCCCAAAGGGGCAGTCATGTGAAATACCGCAAAATCGGCGAGGAGGAAACTCTCACAGTGATTGTTCCGGCCAATAAGAAAGAGATACCGCACGGCACATTTCGTTCCATTTTGCGGCAGTCGCAACTCACTCCTCAAGATTTCATTTAGTTAGCTTATGAAAGCAACAATTGCAAAAAGGGGCAAAAAGGGGTCAGGAGCCTTTTGTGATACAATCTATCAATGCCACGGGCTGCTCGGGTGGATGTAAAAAACCACTATTTCCATGTGCTCAACCGAGCCAGCGCTCGTTTGATTTTATTTGATACGAAGGAAGCGTACGGGCTCTTTGAAACTTGTTTCTCATAGCGAAAATTTGGTACCGGTCGGTGACGGCAGAACTTTTGCTATACTTTCACTATGAATAAGGTCAAACTCATCTGTTTTGATATGGATGAGACTCTCATAAAGCAAAACAGTTGGTATGTTTTAAATATCGCACTCGGTATTACTCCTGAAGAGGACTTGGAAATGTACGAAGCGTACGTGAGAGGGGAGTTGCCATACGACGAGTGGACGTCCAAGCTAGTGACTTTGTACAAGGAGCGTGGACTTGCTACGAGAGAAAATATAATCACTGCCTTATCCGCTTATGAGTTGAAGGAGGGAGCCACAGATCTGGTCACGTATCTTCATCAAAAGAACTATCAATCGGCAATTATTTCTGGTTCTTTTGATGTGCTGGTAGATTTAGTTGCTGATAAATTGACTATTCCACTACGTAAAGCCAACACCAGATTACTTTTTGATGATGCGGGATTTCTCTCGGAAGTGGCGAGTCAGGGAGAGGAAAAATACGCAAAGCTCCAGCATCTAGAAAACTTCTGTTCACGGGAGGGAATAGACATGTCGGAGTGTCTCTGTATTGGTGATGGAGCAAATGATATTGAGCTTTTCAAGGCAACTAATCGAGGAGTTACTTTTACCAATGCGCCGGAGGTTGTGAAAGAATCCGCTTGGAAAGTTGTGCATGAACTTTCTGATATTAAGACTTTTCTATAAAAATTCTAATCTCGTCCCAGACGGCCAGCAGATATTGACTTTTAGGCAGGGTGCTAACAGCCATGCAATGTTCGCCCAGTTGACGAGTAGCCCAACTATTGCAGCGAAGGGTACAAGAAGCCAGTCCCCCCAGTACACCATTTGGTGTCTTTTGAATGCATCCAGGGTACCGGCTTTAGCACTGAAATGATATTGCATTAGAAAGCTTAGAGCTGGCAATGTGGCACCTATTAAAACGGTTACATATTCCAGCGACTGCATATCGTTATTGTAGCGCATGGGAACCAGAAGAGTTCTAACATCGTCCAAGACAGGGAAGTGTTCCAGCCTAGTCCCAAATGGACAACCATAAATGCTACACTAGTGCAATGTCAAAAGGCTATTACGTCTCAAATTTACCAATCCAAGGATTTATTATTGATCCTAGGATGGAGGAAATGATGCGGATAATGTCTCGGTTACAGACTGATGTAACGCACCTCCTTTACACTGATGGTGATAGTGAAGGTTCAGCGAGTGCAGACCATGCACTAAAGCAAATGGCTTCCAGTGAGGAGGGAAGAAAACTTAAGAGATACCTTGCACCCTACCTCGCTATAGGTGACGAAGCGTTGGGGGAAGAAATTTCTCGTCTAGCTATGGTCAATTCATATCTCTATAAGTACCTAGCTGGGCAGCAGGAATATGAGGCTATACGCGTCATCTTTGCAAGTGAGTACACGAGAGTAGCAGTGGCTCGCTACCTAGTAGCTAATGGGTTAATGCATTAAATGGTTTCTAACATCAGCCCAGGCAGCTAGCAGCCGTACCAATTTTTAGAGTGATGTTTTGCAGCTCCGGAGATTAGCTTCGCAAAAAGGGTCAGGAGCCTTTATGATACAGTTAATCAATGCCGCGAGCTGCTCGGGTTAATGTAGGGAACCACTACTACCATGTGCTCAATAGAGCTAGCGCTCGTAGTTATTGCGGCACTTTTGCTACTTTCGTTACTACGCTCGTGGTCTTTGCTCGCTGGAGCACGCTTGCTGCTGCGCTGCTTGTCCCGTACCTGCTGTGGGTAGCATTTGCCACCTACCTTAATGCGATGATTGTGGTGTTGAATTGATAGGGGTGACTGGGAAGTACTGGCCTGGCAAAAAGTAGCAGCTTGTTTATACTAGTTTTCCCACCATGTCTGAAACCCTCGCTACCGCTACCGTGCCGCCTACGCCACCGAGAATGGTATTTTTGCTCGAGGGAGAGAAGGAGGTGCTGGTGCCGTACGAGGAGGTGCTCAAGCGCTATGGCGTGGCGTGTCTTATTCGCATACCCAAGGCCGAGTTTGCCGCGGTAGCGGATGGCCAGCCGGTGATTGGTCACTTTAATTTGGGCGCCACCATTCACCGTGCTGGCAGCAACTATCTTTTGGTTACGATCATTCGTCACGGCACGTACAAAACTGCCCACAGCGAGGAGAGGCCACCGCTCCTCTCTCTCGTAGGGGCGCGGGTCATGAAGTGCACTCTCGCGGAACATAATCTGCCCATCGATACACTTTCGCCCAAATACTTTGAGCACTCGATTGGAACTATCACTGACCCTGAGTCATTGAAGAAGGTGCTCATGGAGCGCTATGGTGCGAGTAAGGGCGGGTTAACCATGGCCGATATCGAAGCAAAAGGCGCTGCCTTTACGCTGCTTGAGGCAGTTGAAGAATAGTTTTATTGCCGTGAACCAGATCAGGCTTTGGTAACGTTCTAGCTATATTCTCATGTACTGCATTAAATACGTATTTAATGCAGTACATGAAGTTATGACGTTTAGAGGGTATATACTCAAAGGGCATGAGAAGTTTGAAAGTAAAGGAGGGGAATGATTCGACGTTCTACGACGTTAGTGTGGGCGGCGGTACCTCTACTTTTAGACCGGTATATTGAAAGAGAGTATTGAACACTAGAACTTATTACACTTCTTGAATCCAATGATTACGTACGATAGATCAAAAATCGGTAAACTTCTTGCATGGGGAGGTGAGCATATAGTGTATGACTATGGAAACAATCAAGTCATAAAGTTTTCGCTATTGTATTACTTTCTCGGTCGTAAAGCTGCAGGAAAGGCAAGGCAAGATTATGAGTTGTGCAAGAAATATTTGGAGAATTTTGTTTTGGAGACAGACATCGCGGTATCTGCTAGTGGTAGACATGTCGTGCATATCCAGCCAAAGATTGTCGGCCGTCCGCTCATGCGTAAGGATTTAGAGGACATAGGTATAAAAAATCAGTTTGCCGAGCTAATGCGTAGGTATAGCGTAATGGTTGATTCTGAGAAGTGTCATATTGATCTGATCGGCCGAGAAGGCGTGTTTACTGGCGGTCTCACCAATATCTTTATTATTGACTCTGGAGAGTTGCGCATAATTGATGCCACCGTCTTGGAGCTTAGCGCTACTGGCTGGTTCACACCACTATTTTATTTACTGCGAGAGGGAGTGGTCTGGAGGCAGGGTGCGAACCTAAGGAAGTTTATGGCCTCGGGTATATACTAAATGACCATGAAAAGTGGGGTTGCTAAAAAGATTGGCGGCAATGAAACATATGATGTCATTGTCATTGGGGGTGGAGCTTCGGGCCTGATGGCCGCTGCTGTGGCCGCCGAACGTGGGCAACGGGTGCTCCTACTCGAGAAAAACCGAGAACTAGGCAATAAGGTGCGTATCTCGGGCGGTGGGCGGTGCAATATCACAAACGCCGAGATGGATGTGCGTACACTGCTTAAAAAATATGGTGAGGCCGAACAGGCCCTCTACGCTGCCTTTGCGCGTTTTGGAGTGCCGGAAACATTCGCGTTCTTCGAAGAACGACAGCTCCCCCTTGTCGTCGAAGAAAACTTGCGAGCGTTTCCAAAAAGCCAAAAAGCTCCAGACGTAGTACGTGTATTTGAAAAAGCACTCAAGACAGCCGGGGTGGTGGTAAAGACAGCTGCAGCGGTGACAAAGGTGATGGTGCGTGACGGCACCATCACCAGCGTGACGGCGGGAGGTGTCGAGTATACCGCGCGGTCGTATGTTCTTGCGACTGGCGGCGTTTCGCACCCGGAAACTGGCTCGACCGGTGACGGCTTTGCCTGGCTTTCTGACCTCGGACATACAGTCAGTCCACCGTCGCCCACCATAGTGCCACTGGCGACCAGCGAGGGGTGGTCGCACGCGCTTTCAGGAAAAAGCCTGCGCGGTAAAGTGACGTTTCTCGTAGATGAGAAAAAGGCCTTTGCCGAAACGGGGAATATTCTCTTTACCCACTTTGGCATTTCTGGGCCGACGGTTCTCAATGCCTCCCCCAGGGTGGCTGATCTTTTATGGAAGGGGAGTGTGACAGCAAAGCTCGATTGTTTTCCTGACCTCGATGAAGCGGCGCTCGCGGCCGAGATGCTCGCCCTTTTTACTACCGAGAAAAATAAAACCTTGAAAAATGCCCTGAAGACGCTTTTGCCCGGGGTCTATTCGGCACTGCTCTCCGCGCTTCCGACCATTGACCCTGAAAAGAAAGTGCATAGTGTTACCAAGGAAGAACGACGGTTTCTCTGTCGGTCGCTGAAGGCCCTACCGCTCACCATCACCGGGCTGATGGGCTTTGATCGAGCGGTGGTCGCTGACGGTGGGGTGCACCTGGGTGAAGTCGACACTAAAACGATGCGTTCACGAAAGATTGGCAATCTTTTTATCACCGGTGACTTGCTCCACATTCGTCGTCCTTCGGGCGGCTACTCGCTCCAGCTGTGTTGGACCACAGGCTATATTGCAGGAATGAATGCGTAGGGAAGTGCTATTGCATAAAGCGATGGCTGACATACACTACGTTAATGTTAAAGAAACTACCAAAGTTAGTGAAGGGAGATGCGGTGGCAATTGTGTCACCGAGTTTTGCTGCACCGGGACGCTTTCCGGAAGTGTATAAACTCGGACTTGAGAGACTTACCACCGTCTTTGGTCTGGTGCCGGTAGAGTATCCGACGACAGCGAAAATTGGCGCTTCGGCCGCCGAGCGCACGACCGACTTAGTGGCTGCCTTTTCTGATCCGAATATTAAAGCGGTGATTGCCAGTATTGGTGGTGATGACCAAGTGACGTATGTTAAGAATCTATCTGCCGACCCGTTTGTTGCGAACCCCAAGCCATTCTTTGGCTACAGTGATAATTCGCACCTCTGTAACTTCCTGTTTTTAAATGGTATTCCCTCGTATTATGGCGGATCCCTATTTACGCAGTACGCCATGCAGGGCGAAATGGATACGTACACTGTCGATTATCTCAAACGGGCCCTCTTTGAGGAGGGGGAGTTTGAATTAACTGCCTCAGAAACCTATAACGACCAGGGCCTTGATTGGGGCAATATCGAGCTTCTAAAAGCAAAGCGGCCACATTGGTCGAACGAAGGTCATATTTGGAATGGGGAGCACGCCGGAGAAGGGGTGCTGTGGGGTGGCTGTGTCGAGTCAGTTGATGAAATGTTACGCCATGGTGTGCCGATCCCCACCCTCGAGCAATTTGAGAAGATTGTTCTACTACTTGAGACGTCTGAAGAGATCCCTTCAGCCGACTATGTGTTCCGTGTACTGCGCGCTTTTGGTGAGCGGGGAACTCTTGGGCGTGTGCAGGGCGTGCTCGTTGGTCGAGCAAAAGCGTGGGAATTTGATAAGCCTCATACCACAGAACAGAAAGAGGCTTACCGAAAGCAGCAGCAAGAGGCTGTCGTGCATGCTGTGCGCTTATACAACCAACATATTCCCATTGTTCAGAATATGAACTTTGGCCACACTGACCCACAAATCCCCATGCCGTACGGACAACAGGTGCGTATTGATGCACAGAATAAGAAGATTGTGGCTCAGTTTTAAAGCGGTCGCCGTGTTTGTAGGTTTACTAGTCGGTCCAGAATGCCACGTCCGCTCTGCGGCGTGGATAGCGTGGCGGATGTTTTTACTATTTCTTCCACGTACAAACAGAGGCAACAAAAAACTTCCGCCCGGCGGAAGTTTTTTGTTGCGCGGGGCTCACTAAGCCTTACTGCGCTTGTAACAATCGAGGCACTTCAAGTTACTCGTGTCGCGCGGAGTAAAGGGAAGGGAGGTGATAGTGGCGCCACACCCAGCACAACGCCAATTACCCGCTACCTTTGGTCGCTCTGAGCTTACGGGTACCTCACCCATTCCAAGGTCGTCAGTGCCGTGGGGTTCGTTCGCTAGAGGAGCGTCGAAAGGAATGTCGGGCGCTTCGGCACTACTGTTGCTGGTAAAAGCAGGTGCAGCACCTGCAGTGCCGCCGCCTTTTTTCTTGGCGTAGCAGGTACGGCAGGTAAGGCCGGACTCGCTTCGGGGCATAAACGGCAATTCAGTGATGGCTCCGCCGCAGCTACTACATTTCCAGTTTCCTTGGTGCATAGTGATACATTATTTTATGGGTACAGTATAGCGCATAATTTCCTCTGTGTGCCCACCCTGCTCACCAGAGTGCGATTCAGGGAGTCGTGGAGCCTATGCATCAGATATTTGTTATTAAATATTATTTACTGAATTCGCTCATTTGGTATACTTAGGAGGTAGTTACCTAGTAAATATCACAACGTATGATTGAACTCATTGCTTCATATGGAATTGCCTCTTTCTTTGGCGGCGGACTTATCCTGGCTGCGATCATTTACTTCCTGTTCTTTCGGTAATTGGAGGGTGGCATTATGTGCCAGTTAGGAGTACGCATCGTTTATGACACAGGGGAATAAATCAAAGTACACCGACAAGCAAAAGCGTCAGGCCTCTCATATTGAAAAGGGGTACCTAAAAAAGGGCATGCCCGAAGATGAGGCAGAAGCCAGAGCCTGGGCTACGGTAAACAAACAGGATGGCGGTGGCAAAAAGCCAGGTGGCTCGGGTCGGGGGAAGGTGTGTTAGACGCACTTGGACGAGAGAACCCTCTCGGTGTCTACGGTCTGGCCAGGTTGGTCACCCAGTGACCCTTAAGGGATATACTATACGGTAACGATTACTACCCGTAGTTCACTACATAATTTACTCCCTATGAAGTTTGCTTATATCCAGCAGTTCTTCTTTTTCAGTTTACTCATTGCCACCACCTCCACTTTTTTCTGGGTGATTGGTTCGTACTTATTGCCAGTATTCTGGGCTATTGTTATCGCCATTGTTTTTTATCCGCTCTATCTCAAAATTAATCGGTTGCTGCGCGGTCGCGCTTCACTAGCGTCAATCGTAGCCATTGTAGCGGTGGTGTTAACAGTGGTAGTGCCACTTATTATCGTCGGTGGGCTCGTGGTGCGGGAATCGCTAGGACTTTACCAAAACCTGACCGAAGGAGCGGGCGGGATCGAAGGATTTAGTTTACTCGATCAAGCGGGGCAATTTGTCACGTATCTAGAGCCCTATGGTATATCACAGGAAGCAGTAGTCACTCGACTCCGGGAAGGGGTGGCGGGCGCCTCACAGGCACTTGCCTCATCACTTTTGGCGATTGGTCAGCAGACCTTCTCGCTTCTTATCGCGATTTCCATCATGCTGTACCTTCTGTTTTTCTTTTTCCGTGACGCAGAAAAGTTGCAAGAGACACTGGTGCGCTATCTACCGATTGGTGATACATACGAACGGCGCCTGTTTTCGCGTTTTTCCGAGACCTCTCGGGCCGTTATGAAAGGAACCGTTGCCATCGCCGCTCTGCAGGGGCTATTGGGCGGCCTCACCTTTTGGGCGGTGGGTGTGTCGAGCCCGGTACTGTGGGGAGTCGCGATGGCATTACTGTCGATCATTCCCGCAGTCGGCCCAGCAGTTATCTGGTTTCCGGCCAGTGTCATACTGCTTGCTACGGGCTCGGTGTGGGAGGGTGTCAGTATATTAGTCGTGGGCGTATTACTCGTGAGTCTGGTGGACGAGTTTCTGCGACCGATTCTGGTTGGGCGGGGATCAAAAATGCCTGACAGTATCACCCTGCTTGCCACGGTGGGTGGACTCGCTACGTTTGGAATTTCGGGTTTTGTGATCGGTCCCATCATCGCCGCTTTTTTCCTTTCCCTTTGGGTAATGTTTGGTGAGCGGTATCAGAATGAACTGTCAAAAAACTAGAACATGTGCAGTGAAAGATCCAGTGATGGGTCTTGGTAAGTGTAGTGAAAATTAGACCCAATCAAAGTTCGTCGAGTTTTTGAAGATTAATCCTTAAAATTCGGTCATCATCACGCGTGGGTACGCCACGTCCGTCGTGATTACTGGTGGCGATGTACAGAGAGCCGTCGGGTCCAAGTACGACGTCGCGAATTCTTCCGAGATTATCTTTGAGGTGTTCCGTGAGCTCGCCGGTAGCGTGGTTGTATTCGTAGAGAGCGCTACCACGCAGGCCACTAAAAAAGATGGCATCCTCCGCAAACGCTAGTCCTCCCGGGGCCCAGGTGCCGGCACCCGATTGAATGATCGGAGACTGGAAGCCGTCTTTCGTGTCGGTGCCCGTAAGCTCTGGCCAGCCGTAATTACCACCGGCTTCAATGAGATTAAGTTCGTCACGTGCCGAAGGTCCATGCTCGGTGGCCCACAGTTTACCGTCGTTGTCCCAGGCAATGCCCTGCGGGTTGCGGTGGCCGAAGGAATAGATGCGAGTATTAAACGGATTTCCTGGCGCGGCTGCGCCGTCTCTCGTCACTCGCAGGATTTTGCCCGCCAAAGACGCTTGGTCTTGTGATAGTGAGGGTGCCTGCGCATCTCCGGTGGTGATATAGAGAAACCCGTCGGGACCAAACTTCAGTCGTCCGCCGTCGTGGGTAGAAGCGCCAGGGATGTTGTCGACGATGATTGTCTCACCGGCAAGGCCCGTATCTTCAAGGACATAACGTGAGACGCGGTTCTGGGTACCCATGTCGTCACTGCGATAGGTGTAATAGAGATAGACGAAACGATTCTCGGAAAATTTTGGATCCACCGCGATGCCGTGAAGGCCACTTTCGCTAGTAGTGTGTACGTGAACACTGGCTACTTCGTTTACTTCACCGTTTGTCTCGACGACACTTACGGTACCTGCACGCTCGGTAAAGATCATCCGGCCATCTGGTAAAAAGTCAATTGCCCAGATGACACGCCTGTCGCGTACGTAGGTAGTAAGGGGTGGCGCGTCGTCGTGTTCTGCGGCGGGGCTGACATTTTGGGTGAACACTTGCACTGGTATATCAGTGAAGCGCTGAAAAACAAATTTATTGAGCAAGAAGAGTGCTCCACCGCAGACCAACACAAGTGCTAGTACGATCACTAATAGTGCTTTGGGCATACTAATCATTGTACGCAGCGGAGAGGGTCGGTATTTCGCTTGGGGTCTTGACTTGGATAGTTCTGGTGGACGACGTGACCGCACTGTTAAATAGTTCTCTCATACTGTTGAAGTGCAAAGTGATAGGAGAGTCCGATGCCGGCGATGATGGCTATGATGCCGAGGCTATAAAGCACTGCCGCCACCTCGGAAGTGCGGTGGAGGAGGCCGAGCGCCCCCAGTAGGTAATTCCAGTCGTGTATGACTGCTTCGCCACCGAGGAGCGGCAGCGCAAGAGTGGAAGCGTCGCCGGCGTAGATTGACACATTTATACAATTGATGCCGGTCCACATAAGACAAATTGCGCCAGAAATGGGTTGGTCCTTCGTGAAAAAATACGTAGCGATCGAGAGAGGTAGGAGCACCTGGAGCCCCGATCCCATGGCGATCTGGATAAATTCCCCAAAGAACATGAAGAGGGCATGTCCGGCTTCGTGGAAAATTAGATTGGTGTAGTCAATAAAATGCCACGCCGTTGCTGTGCTGGCGTAGTAGAGGCTGTAGCCGGATGCGAGAGTGACGCCGATAAGTCGCCAGGCAGGGTGGTGGCTGGTCATGTACTGCCAGTATAGCAAGCACCAGCGGTGCTTTTTTGAAATATAGAGACGAGTTTTATTTTTGGAAGAGGGAGGTCAAATTTGGTATACTGAGCGTATGAAAAGCGACATTTTTATGGTGACGACCGAGACTATCGCTGGGCGCGAGATTGCGCAGGTAGTGGGACTCGTCAAGGGCAGTACCATCAGAACCCGCCATATTGGTAGCGACATCATGGCCGCCCTACGCTCGCTCGTCGGCGGAGAAGTAAAAGGGTATGTGGTGGCGTTTAATGCGGCCCGTGAAGAGGCTACTGAGCGTATGCTGACGGAAGCTCGCGCACTGGGCGCCGATGCGGTGGTGTGTCTGCGCTATTCTACGGCGCAAGTCCTTACCGGTGGGGCAGAGATACTGGTCTACGGTACTGCCGTTAAGCTGCGCTAGACCCCTCAGAAGCCACATAGTCACAGCCCAGCGACCTGCACAACAGATACGTGGAGGTATGATTACTCTTGAGTTCTCATTTTATCTAACCTTTTTGTAGCTTATGATCACTATTATTTTGCTCGCCCTCGGCGGCGCCGTGATTGCTGCGGTAGTCGGTACGATCTGGTACAGTCCAGGCACGCCGATGGGAAGACTGCATATGCAGTATCTTGGTTTTGATAAGCTCACACCCGAGGAACAGCAGCGAAAAATTGCCGAGGCCAAGCCAACCATGTGGAAGCTGTACGCAGGTCAGTTTGTACTCTCGCTCATTACCGCAGTGGCGGTGGTGTTTATTGTGCAGACCAGTATGCAAAATGGTGTGCCATTTGGGGTGGCGGCAGGTTTTGTGGCGCTTAACTGGTTGTGTTTTATGGTGCCAGTCGTTGGTTCGGCACTCCTGTGGAGTAATTGTGATCGCACGATTGTGTGGAAAAAATTCTTCTCTGATATTTTTTCTCACCTCGTGATTCTCATGCTCGTTGCTCTGATGGCGAGCTTCTTTCTTTAGGTCGGCCGTTTGAGTAGTTGCAGAAAAATAGAGGTTAGGTGATTATGATTTTCGGGAGTATAATGGTCTAGCCGCGGCTTAGTAGCTAACATACATTGTTATGTCTGACGAGAAAAAAGTCGCAACGACTCCAGCTACCCCAGCACCAAGTACTCATCCCGCTCCAGCCGCCGAAGTTAAAAAGTAGAGAAATCGAAGAGCGAGTAGAACACTCAAGGCTGACAACTCATGAACTAACAAAAAGCATCCTGCAGGATGCTTTTTGTGTGCCAAGCTGGCGGTTTGGTTCGACTTCACCGCATTGCTATACTGGACTCATGGATTTGAAAGCTACCTACGACCGCATCGCCGAGGATTGGGTGCGGGACCACAATGCCGACACCTGGTGGCCGAAGAGGTAAGGGTCGAGAATGATTACGGATATGAGTACGAGCGTTTCTTTAGTTACTTTACGCTGGAGGAGCTCCGGTCCCATTTTCTAAAACTTGAGCTCGAAATTATCTGGGAAGGTAACAAAGGATCAAATGCGACTAACTGGCTGCAAATTATTGGCCGAAAGAGCCGGTGAGCACCGTCCATCCACGTACACCAATAAATACGTATTTATTGGTGTACGTCGGTGGTAGAATGGGATATGGCTAAACGAGCTAATTTTCCTGCCACACTTCCTAATGTTCACACCAAGTATTGTTTCCAGTGCGGCGCCGCGTCAGTTGAGAAGTTGACGGTGGATACTGTAGATGGTCCACGGGTACAATTTTATTGCAAGGCCTGCCACCACATAGCTGATCGAGTAAATATCTGGGATCCTCACATGATTCAGTATTTTGATACGTGTGACAATTTGGTACACGAAGGGGCTGGAATTATTATTGAAAATGGCCGAGGCGAGTTGCTCTTCTTTTTGCGCACCAAATATCCTTTTCTGTGGACCATCCCTGGTGGACACATGACACCATCTGAGAAGCCAAAACAAGCAGCACTGCGAGAAGCTTTTGAAGAAGTAGGTATTCTATTAGACGATGCGCGGTTAATTTTTGAGGGAACAATTGAGGGTGACGAGTGCATGGGCGGAGCAGATATTCACACCTGGCATCTCTATCACGCTACTATTACTGATCCATCGGTTATGCTCGATGAAGAAGGGAGTCGGTTCGCTTGGTATTCTCTGTCAGCACTCCCAAAAAATATCACGTATCCAGTCCGCTACTTACTACAGCAGGACGCAGTTATTAGTGCACTCACAAAAGGACATCATGGCGCATGAGATGTATAAACGGTTCAATGAGGAACGGCGCCGGCGCTTTGCGGAAGAGAATGGTATAGATGTTCCTCCCCTGGAGACACTTTTGCATACCAGAAGTGCTTTGGAGCGAAAGCAATCGAGCGAGATCGTTGATCTTGCTCCTGGTCTGCAACTTGAGATGGGTTCGCTTTCGCTAGGAACTGATGGTTCGTATGTGAACTTTTATGATCTCGCTCGCACATCGAGCGAAAGGGTGACTGTTGAATTGTTTTCTACCGACACCCCACTGCTCCTAAAGCGAATTATCCAGAACGACCCCTCGGTTGTGGCAGTGACCAATGGCGGCTTCTTTTTGTTAGCTGATCAAATGGCGGTCGAGCAACATGGTAATCATAATTTGCAACTAGAGATACGCAACGGAATGATCAGTTCGCTGCCAGTTGCTGATAGGCCATTTTTATATAGCGTAGAAGGAGGGGTTGCAGTAGCGGAAGTGACTGCTGCGGGTGAGGTAGTAATTGGCGGCAGCAGGTATACCTGGCGAGGTTCTCAGTCAGAAGCCACAAATGGGGAGGCCGTACTTTATACGTCTGCTTCCGGTGTTGTGAAGCATGAAAAATCTGACAAGGCTGGGTCGATGCGGGTCATGAAGCCTGTTACTACGCCGGTTAAGAATGGTGTCATTGATATGGTGATTGCGCAGAATAGTGAAGGGGATTTATATGTGAAGGCTACCCGACCGGGGGGAGGCAGCTCTGTTTATCAAGAGTTGGGTGTATTACAAGTACTGGCCCCGAGCACCGTAACGCCCGGGGATGCGATCACCCTTTCCAGTATCCAGGGAATCGACATTAGTGGCGTTACTTCAGGATTTTGTATTGGACCCAATGTTGCTCACTTCTTGCATACCAGTGACCATCCCATAAATCACGATTCTTCACTTGGCGATAATGTGCCTTTTGGAACAAATCGAATTGCTCGTAATGTTATTTATATGGATGGACGAGGAACGTTGCACACCAGACTGTTTGATGGTCTACCACGGTCCGCACTGTGTGCAGGTATTTCACCCCATGAGGTGGCAACGCACATGGCAGAGTTGGGTGTATCGTGGGCCTATTTTCTCGATGGAGGTCAGTCAGCAAAAATTGTTACCAGGGAAATCAGCGCCGATGATGGGTCTCGAAAGATAAAGTCATACGGTAACTATCACTACGTGCGCTGGCCGACACTGCCACAACATCCTCACCTGTGGGTACCTGATGGAGGAAGAAAGGTTCCTAGTGGCCTTGTTTTCAAAGCGCGAAGACCGTGACAGTACCGCGTACACCAATAAATACGTATTTATTGGTGTACGCGGGTGATAGAATAGGGTATGGCAAATCGTAAACAAGAAGAGCGACATATTCGCAAGCTGTCGAAAACAGGCGGCGGGAGCATGTATGTAACGCTCCCCATCGAGCAGGTGCGCGAGTTGGGATGGAAGAAAGATCAAAAAGTGGTGGTAGAAAAGCGTGGACAGACCTTTACCATTAGAGATTGGAAGGAGAAGGCTTAATGGGTAGTGCTTGTACAAATTATAGTTTATGTTACTACAAAATGACACATTAATCGCTCAAGTAGTAAAGGTCGTAGTGGCGAAAGTCAGTCATAAACAATATCACCATGAGTGAATCACCAGAATCGCTGGGTCGCCCATCAGTGAGCGTCCTTGAAAACCCAAGCGCAGAGGAAGTTGAGCAGATAGTTAATCTTGAGCGCAGTACGTTTGACTGGGAAGTGTCAGATGATGACATGGAGGAGCTATCAGAGTCACTACAGAATCCAGATAACGTGGTGGCTGTTATACGTAGCGCACAGAAGGAAACCGTTGGTTATATTTTGGCTATACCCACTACTGCGACGGATGCGAGTTTGGTAGAGAACGATCAACAATTTACCCCGCGTTCTACCGATCTGTACATTGAAACGTTTGCAATTGCTCCACCACATCGCGTTTTACATACGTCGGGTGTCATCAAGGCACTTACCGATGAAGCGATGAGACGCGGGTACACCAAAGTAGTGGCGCATGTGCCTGTTGAACATGTGCGCCTTTACGAGGCGTTTGGTGCCAAGGCCGTACGCACGATTGATGAGTGGTACGACAGTAGTGAGCCTCATGTTTTTATTGAGTACCCGCTAGCATAAATATTATGGCGCATAACAATTACTACCTCGATCTTTGTGTTGATGTCTACGTTGTAGAAGGAGATGCTGTCTTGTTGCGCCTTCATGAAAAATACAATATTTGGGGCGCTCCTGGCGGACATATCGATCCAGGCGAGGATGCAAACGAAGCTGCTGTACGAGAGACCTGGGAGGAAGTCGGCTTGCCCATTGAGCTGATTGGGCCGGCAGGATGGCAGCGTGAGGATACTGACGGGAATAAAGACCTTGTGCCTCCTCTGTTTGTAAATCGTCACCCTATCACCGTTACTCACGATCACTCTAGTTTTATTTTTGTGGCTCACGCATCCTCACGTGTGATCAACCCTCAGACTGAGGCCGATAAGGGTACCGACTGTCGTTGGCTGACTCGAGTGGAGCTTGATGCGCTACGCGATAGTGACGAACGTCTGCGTGCCGATACTTATCGCTACGCACTAGCCGCCCTTAATCTTGTTGTGGGTAAGTAGCAGGCACCGTATCTTGTGATAGAATCGCCGCATGATAATTACACAACTAGAGCAGTCGGGGTGTATTATCGAAACGAAAAGCGGATTTCGGTTGGCGGTAGATATTGGTAGCTATACCCCGCTTGAGAGGCTTGCCGGCCTTCGGGTAGATGCGGCGCTCGTGTCCCATTTCCATGGTGATCATTTTTCACCCGAACATCTGCGGGCACTGTCGCCACAGCAGGTCTATCTTAGTCACGAGTGTGAGGAGCGGCTGGGAGAGGAGACGCTCGTGGGCGACATGGTTACTATTCAGGCAGGGCAGACGTTCACCACTGGGGATATTTCAGTGCAAGTATTTGTGGTGGATCATGGCCCCAATACCTCGGCGCACCCAAAGGAGAACTTCGGCTTCCTGTTTTCTGCTGACGGCGAAACTATTTATTTTGCGGGTGACATGTACGTTCCCTCGGGTATTGATGTGTCACCACTCGAGGTTGATGTAGCTATGATACCAGTCGGTGGTCACTATACCTTTGGGCCCACCGAAGCACTCTCGTTCGCAGAGCAATTTAAGCGGGTAGGAAAGGTTCTTCCGATGCATGATCTGCCGCAGCCGGGTTCCTTTGAAGAGTTCATTGCCCTTGCTGCGGCTGCGGGAATGAATGTTAAGTAGCATAACGTGCTCTGTTATTGCGTGCTAGACTGATTACTATGGAAGAACGCATTGACACACCGGAGGAATTTTCACTTTTAAAGCGCGCAAAAAGTTTTGCGCACGCTGGCCGTGGGGTGTTGCTTTTCATTAGAACGACCCACAATGCGTGGCTCCATGTGTTGGCGCTCTTCGTGGTAGTGGCGCTGGGAATATATTTTTCCCTCTCAACTCTTGAGTGGGCGCTGATTGTACTGGCTGCTGGTTTTGTTTTCGTGGCCGAGGCGTTTAATACCGCCATTGAAATTGATATAGACCTTACTTCACCCGAGTATCACCCGTACGCTCGCGACACGAAGGATGTGGCAGCCGGGGCGGTGTTGCTGGCCGCTCTCACTGCGCTTGTGATTGGTCTCTTGGTGTTTATGCCACACCTCGTAACGTTGCTTAACTAAAAAGTTTCTGACTAATTGGTTTTTCGCATTGTTTCCTTGATGTCGAAACGAGGATTGACCTTCTTGCCTGGGTTGAAGATATCATCGGGGTCAAAAATGTGCTCGGTAGTTTTAAAGAGCTCCAGCATTTTCGGGCTGAACATCTTAGAGAGGTGCGGTGTACGGATAATGCCATCGTTGTGCTCGCCACAAATGTTTCCCTTGTACTTGATGGCCGTGGTGTAGAAGCGCTCGGCCATCCGCTCGACGAGAAGCGGGGTGGTGGGGTTCGTAAAATCGAGTAAGGGGTAGAAATGGAAGTGACCATTACCGCCATGGCCATGCACCGCCGAGGTAACATTAAATTCCTTTAAAAGGTTCTTGATTTCAAGGAAAAACTTTCCAAGGTGCTCGGGCGGGACGGTCATGTCTTCGAGGAAGGCCGCTGGACGCTTGCCGGGGTCGATGAGCTTCGAAAGAAGGTAGCTCGCGCGGCGGATCTGGAGGTGCATTTCGATTTCGATTTTGTTGGTCACTACCCGGGCGCGGGCGCCGCCGCCGCTCATGGCGATAGCAAGCTCGGGGAGGGAATGTTTGGCAACGGTGTCTTCATCCAGAGTAACCAAAATAGTAAACTCGGGAGTCTTGCGACCGTAGCGCACATGGAAAGTGCCGTACATCGAAAGCATGGTGCGGTAGTAGGCAAGCCCGGCGAGGCGCGCTTTGAAGAAGGTCGGGTTCTTAAGCGCCATGTCAAAAGTGAGAGCGTCGTAAATTTCAATGTTGATTGGGTTAAAGACCAGAGCTTTTTGTACCACGGCGGCCGCGTCTTGTAGATCGAAGATCGGAATAGCCAGTAGCGTTGTCTGGTGGTGAATTGGCAGGGCCCGCATAGTGACTTCGGTAATGATACCGATGGTGCCTTGGCTACCGCAGATGAGGCGGGTTAGGTCGAAGGTACCGACACCCTTCTTAAACTGTGCGACGCCATCGCTAAAAACTCTCCACAGGCTGTAACCGGCAGTATTTTTCGGTGTTGGGGGTTTGCCGGTGATGATGGTTTGTTCGTTTTCTTCGATGAGTTTGAAAATTTCGCGGGCGATGCGGGCGTGTTCGTGCTTTTGCTTGGCGAGTGCCTGATACTCGCGCAGAGAAAGCGGCTTTACGGTGTAGGTGTGGCCGTCACTAAGTACCATCTCAAGTGATTCCACCCAGTCAGCGCAGTGGCCGTAGCGTAGCGAGTCAGGACCAGCGGCGTTGTTGCCAATCGAGCCACCGATCGAGCAGATGTCTTTTGAAGAAGTATAGGAAGGGAGGTACGCATCATGGGCCTTCAGCTTTTTCTCGACATCACGCCACATCGCACCTGGCTCACAGGTAATAGTGATTTTGTCTTTCTTCACTACCACCTCACTGATGTGATGAAGGTGCGGGCAGACGTCCATGATGATGGAGTCGGTGAGCGAACCGCCAGAAAGGCCAGTGCCGGCTGCGCGCGGCGTTACTGAGAGTGACGAGAAGCGCTTGGTCTCGCGCGCCACTACGGCAGCAGCGATTTCGATGTCGCGACGATTCTTGGGAATGAGCACTACCTGCGGGGTGACGGAAAAAATACTTTCATCAGTGCTGTATTTTTCGAGCGTCGCTTTTTCAGAAGAAACGGTACCGCGGAAGCCGGCTTCACGAAGGAGTTTCTCAACGAGGAGATGTCCCAAAGGGTCCCGCTTAAAATTGATGCGCTGCCCTGGGCGAAGCTGGGGCATGGCGGGTGTGAAGGCTGCACTCCGCGCCGTACTGCTTTTGTGGTCGTGCTCGTGGCCAGCTGCAGTGGCCTTCTTAGTAGTCGCTCTGCGTGCTTTTTTTGCCGGAGATTTCTTGGCTGCTACGCGCTTTTTGCCAGCAGTGGTCTTTGGCCGGGGTGCTTTAGGAGCGAGCGTCACTTTCGTGACCGAAGATAGCTCTTCGGTTGTTGCCACTGGTATTGCCACTGAAGAACGTTCAACCATTACGCATCATTGTACCCCACGGCGCCGACACGTGGTACGCTTATTCCCAATGATTCAATCACTCGCGCTCGCGGCACTAAAAACTGGCGCTAATGTATTTTTAACTGGCGAGCCGGGAGCAGGTAAAACGTATGTGCTCAACCAGTACATTGCCTGGCTCGAGGCGGCGGGACTTTCGGTGGCGGTGACAGCCTCTACCGGTATTGCGGCGACGCACATCGGTGGCATGACGATTCATTCCTGGAGTGGTCTGGGGGTACGCGATACGCTCTCGCGTTACGACCTCGATCAAATTACCCAGAAGGAGAAACTGGTAAAACGCTTTTTGCGCACGCACGTACTCGTAATTGATGAAATCTCGATGCTTGATGGCACGATTCTCGATATGGTCGACCTGATTCTCAAAACTGCGCGCGGGAAAAGCGAGCCTTTTGGCGGTGTGCAGGTGGTGTTCGTGGGAGACTTTTTCCAGCTCCCACCGATTGCCCGTAATGGCGCGGCCATGCGTTATGCGTTTGCCAGTCGAGCGTGGGAGGCGGCGCGGCCGCTTATCTGTTACTTAAGTGAGCAGTGGCGTCATGAAGATGAAATGCTCGCGGGGCTCCTTTCGGCGATTCGCCGCGCCGCCGTCGAGGACGACCACTACACCCTCCTCTCCGAGCAAACTGCTATCGCTCACGAAGGCATTGTCCCTACGAGGCTCTACACCCACAACGCTGATGTTGACGCGGTGAATGATCGTGAATTAAAGGTACTCCAGGGCTATGGTCGCACCTTCACTATGGCCGGAAAGGGCAGTAAGCCTATGGTGGAGAGTCTGATGCGCAACTGCCTTTCGCCGCAGGCCTTGGTCCTCAAGGAAGAGGCGATGGTGATGTGTACGAAAAATAATTTTGAAACCGGCTATGTTAATGGCACGCTTGGCCGCGTCGTGGGCTTTGATCCAGATGACGGCTTTCCGGTGATTCTCACTGCCGACGAGCGGAAAATTACTATCCGCCCCGTGTCGTGGGAAGTGGTCGATGAGGGTAAGGTGCTCGCGTCCATCATGCAGGTCCCCTTGCGTCTCGCCTGGGCGATTACGGTGCATAAGAGTCAGGGGATGTCGCTTGATGCCGCTGAAGTCGACCTTTCACGCGCGTTCGTCTATGGTCAGGGGTATGTAGCGCTCTCGCGGGTGCGGACACTCGCGGGACTCAAGGTACTGGGGGTGGGGCCACAGGCCCTCATGGTCGATCCACGGGTAGTCGCGCACGACGAACGATTTCGTGTTGAAGCAGCCACCCTAGAGGCTGAGCTATCGGAACGCACAGAAGAAGACCTGGTCGAGCTACAGCGGGCGTTTGTACTGCGAAACGGCGGCCGCTTGCCAGCAGTGGGAGAGGTGCTCAAGGCGCGGGGCAGTGCAGCGCGGCTTAAAAAGGAACGCACTGAAGAATTGACGCGACTCCTTGCGGTCGAAGGGCGCATCGTCCCCGACATCGCTGCCGCGCGGGGACTCACTGCCTCGACTATTTTTACTCACCTCGAAACGCTCATTGATGAAAGGGAGCTAAATAAGGAGCAGGTGCGCGTCGTACTTGGCCACACCTTTGATCTCGATGCGGCGCTCGCTGATTACGCCCGGGCCGCTGCCGTGCACGGTGAGGCGGCGCTCAAGCCCCTTTTTCTTGAACTCGAGGAAAAATACGATTACAACGTCTTGCGGGTGTTGCGGGCACTGGCGCGGCGCGCTCAGTAACTATGGAGGGATTGTGGAAACAGTTCTGGCGTCGCCGTACTCGCTCGCGTAAGGGGCGAGCGCGGGGCGCGCCTTCGCCCAGTACACAGGCATATTTGGCGCACAAAGAAACAGCGCGCGCATTTATTACCACCCGGACGCACGTGCTGGCGGCGGCGCACGGCTTTGCCGTGCGCCGCATTGCCATTCGCAACACGCGGCGCAGCTGGGGCAGCTGTTCGGCCAAGGGAAATTTAAACTTCAACTACAAGCTACTATTTTTGCCCCCGTGTCTTAGTGATTACATCATCGTGCACGAACTCTGCCACCTGCGTCATCTCAATCACAGTGCGGCCTTTTGGGAGGAGGTGCTGGCCATTATGCCCGATGCCTTGGTGCGGTCAGAGGCGCTCCGCCGCCACGAACGTGCCTTGGGGACCAGTCGTGGGGCACTCGCTGCGCTATGCTCTGCCCATAGTGCGTGCGCGTCGTGCATAACACTAGAGCACCACCGGCCCGCCGTCTTTGTGCCACCACAGAGCGAGAGCCGCGAGCGTACGGTAGGGTGACCAGGCCGCGACGAGCGCCGCCACTTTTCTCGTGTGGTGCGGGCGTAGCTCTTTATAGTGCTGATAAATACTTTGCATGAGACCAAGGTCACCAAACGAAAATACGTCAGGGCGCGCGAGGGTAAACATCAGAAACATTTCAGCCGTCCAGCGGCCCACCCCGTAGAGCTTGGTGAGTTCAGTGATAACTTCTTCGTCTGACAGGGCGGAGAAGTGGCTAGTCTCGAGCGCAGGCCAGATTTCGGCATTGCGCCGTATGTAGCGGGTTTTTTGTCCTGAGAGGCCACAGGCGCGCAGCTCGTCTTCGGGGACGGTAAGAACGGCGGCGGGCGAGAGGGCACCGCCCTGATCGCCGACCACACGCGCGCGTACTCGCCTGAACACCGCCTCGGCTGCCTTCACACTGATCTGCTGGCTCACGATCGACCGTACGACACTCTCAAAATATTCAGCCGGTGGCTTGGGGACAGGGAGGGTGATGGGTGCTCTACTTTGAAGACTGGCCTCGAGGATGCCAGCCATCCGCTTATCAACGGCTTTGAAATGTTCGAGCGCCTGGCGCGTAGTAGTGAGTGATGACATTTTTCGTTAGGTTTAACGCTAGTATATGGCACCGAGTACTAAAGTGGCACTTGCAGCAGCCGCGATCTTTGGTGTGGGTGCCGGTGCCTATCTCGTCTACCAAGAAAATATCGCCGAAATAGTGGCAACGGCTTCTACTACCAATCTAGCAACGACACCTACTACCACTATGAATAGTTGGCATATGTACAGTAAACCTGCGCCCGAAGTTTTGCGGCAGACGCTTGATCCGCTCACCTATAAAGTAACGCAGGCCGAAGGTACTGAACGCGCTGGAAGCAGTCCGCTTGATAAGGAGTATGGACCAGGAATATATGTTGATGTGCTTTCGGGAGAACCCCTCTTTTCTTCCAAAGATAAATTTGATTCCGGCACTGGCTGGCCGTCTTTTGTGAAGCCAATTGCTGAAGGGGTAGTAGCCGAGCACGATGATCGTTCGCTCTTTTGGCAGCTGCGTACCGAAGTGCGGTCGGTAATTGCTGACAATCATCTCGGCCATGTTTTTAAAGATGGTCCAAAAGAACGAGGAGGCAAACGGTACTGTATGAATGGGGCAGCACTGCGCTTTATACCTAAGGCAGACATGGAGGCAGAGGGGTATGGCGATTTTCTTGGCCAGGTGTAGTTTGTTATAGTACCGGTATGATGTCATTTAGTGCGCGGGAACTGTGGTGGGGTGGCTGGATGGTGGTGGGGATGGTGCTCGCCTTGTGGTGGTATGGGCCAGCGCTTTTTGGTAGCGCACCGGCCGCCGTACCAGTAGTGGCAGAAGCGGCTGAAATAACGCAGGGCGAGGCGGTACCCCTTATCATGTTTGGCCGCGATAGTTGTGGCTACTGCCAAGAGCAGTTTGCCTGGCTTAAAAGCACGGGACTGCCGTACGTCTACCTCAATGTTATCGAAGATGACGAAGCCGCGCGTCTCTTTGGTGAGTTGGTAAAAAAGCATGACCTTACCAAGGTGACGCCTATTACTGTGGTAGGGGAGCGGGTAGTGGTGGGTTTTAATGGCCCCGAAACGACAGGAAAGGCACTGCGCGAAGCGTTCGTGGCGGCGCAGAGTGGGGACATTCGGACAATTGAAGATCACCTTGAGCGTGCGCCGGTGCAGTCGGGCCTTTCGGGCACGGGGTGTACCGATATTTCGTGTAGTGCCGACAGCGCATCATTTGTGTTTGATCTGCCATTCGTAGGCATTGTTGATTTGCAAACGTTTTCACTGTTCTCGCTTTCGGTACTCCTGGGGGTAATCGACGGTTTTAACCCGTGTGCGATGTGGGTGCTGGTCACCTTCTGTGTGCTCCTTTCGCAGGCCGGTAGTCGGCGCAAGATGGTGTTCCTCGCTGGCCTCTTTATGCTCGCCGAGGGTATCATGTACAACCTTATCCTCAATGTCTGGTACAAGACCTGGGACTGGGTAGCACTGGACGCGATCGTAACGCCGCTCGTCGGTGCACTCGCGGTCGGCGGCGGTTCATTTTTCCTCTGGCGTTGGTATAAAAATCGCGATGCCGCGCTTATTTGTGACGTGACCGACCTTGAGACCCAGGGGAAGGTGATTGCCAAATTTAAAGCGATTGCTAACCAGCCGATTACGATTGTTTCTATTATTTCAATTATCGCGATAGCCTTTTCAGTAAACGTGATCGAGTTTGCGTGCTCGATTGGTATCCCGCAGGCTTATACAAAAATTCTCGAGATGAATATGCTCTCCTTCCTCGACCGCCAGTTCTACATCCTGATGTACACCCTGGGCTACATGTTCGATGACGTGATTGTGTTTGGTCTCGCGATCTGGGGCTATAGTCGCCTCCAAGCGGTGGGAGGGCAGTACGCCAACTACTCACTTCTCATTGGAGGCATTCTCATGCTGGCGCTGGGAGCGTTTCTGATTCTCGATCCTGGAGCACTGGTGTGGTAAGGAAGAAGGGATTTTAGTAAAAACATCCGCCACGCTCACCTCGTAGCAGAACAGGGCGGGGCATTACGCGGGCGGCACCAGGGTGTTTTTGCTAGCAGAGGGCGTATCATGACTAAATGTCATGATACGCGCAGAGCCGTTACGTATTCTTTGTCCATTCAGCCTCGAAGCAGAGCCCACGAGGTATTCTGGACCGACTAGTAAAGCAGCGAAGACGGCGACGCATGTGCGCCGCCGCCTTGGGGTCCTTTCATCATAGTTTGCCTTCGTCACGAAACGGATCAACGGTGGATGGCGCGACCCTCTCATCTCCGAAGAACGGATTTGGTGGTCCTACCCACTCGACGATCTCCTTGTTGGCATCACTGATCCAAATCACGCCGTCAGGGGTTCTGATGATTCCCCCGAACTTCCAAGTCTCGTCTCCTGGGCAACGCCACTTGACCCACCAGGCATTCTCCCACCGTGGGTCTTTAAGGAACCACATCTCGTAGGGGAGTTCGGTGACCGCCATCACCCAGTCAACTATTGGACTCTCAGGGCAGGCTTCCTGCGGCTTTCCCTTCGGCCGGCAAGCCCGAAGTAGGGCAGTGAAGTATATTTCCAGCGTTGCGGGGTCACTGAGAATCTTGCGCATTTCGTATCCTACAGCGAGCGCCGGCATGCGCCCCTCTCGATCGTTCGACATAGCGTTTCTCCTAACGTCTGCTTCTATTTTTACAACACTATTTAAAATGTAGCAACCCCGAGACGCGCTGGCGTCTCGGGGCTAGAGTATTTTTTTCACGGTGTGCGGAATCTGTCGGTGGTTAAGCCAGCAGATTACGTCCACTGCTACTGCAGCTATGTCGCAGCCGTTTTGACGCACCAGCGCGATGCGATAGGTGTCATCTTTTGCGCGCATGTCGATGCGACAGTGGTACTTGGCGGCTGTGTCGAGGAAAAATCGTACGCATTCCCGCACAGCGGTGTCATAAAAGTATGGACATGGTCGTTCGCCACTAATTACCACTTCGGTTCTGCAGATTTTTACTTTGATCAGTTTTTCTTCCACGTCCCCCTCCAGTTGCCGCCACTGTTATAGCGTAAAAGGGTAGTGGTGAGCAAGTATAAATAAAAAAAGCTCCGTGGCGGCGCGCGAATGCGTGCCGCCCGGAACCTTCGTGTCGGCGACGCCGATTCAGTGCATGCCCGACCGCTCGCTGACCGTGTGGCCACGAGCTGTGCCCGAGCCCGGGCGCTTCGCTGTCCCGGTGCGCTTCTGTGCCTGACCCGCAGCCATACGACACTTTTCGTGACAGCGCCGGATTACCTCCTTGACTAGTGCGAGGAGACGTCCAGGTTTGCTGCACATCAGGCGCACTTCCCGGCTGGCAGTTTCTTCATCGCGCCAGAACTGCACGCTCGTCGCCCCGACCTTGCCCAGTTCCACTGACATGTACCTGCCTGGCCCCAGCTTCTCGCTGGTGCCACAGACGGCCAAGCAGTCACGACGCAACTCAATGATAAGCATGAACCCCTCCCAGGTGCTTGTGCCTCGCCCCGATCCCCACCGGGTGGCACGGAAACGTTATACGCTACCTACGTTACACCAGTCAAGCATTTGGCTAAGAATTATTTTGAATGTGGCCCACGGTAGGGTTCGTCGTTTCCGACCCGGTTCATAATCATATCTGTGATTGTCTCAACATTGTCAGCTGGCATCATATGTTTATTTTCAAGTAGGTAACTAAAGACAAGCCTGCGTACGTCCTCACGATTACTACTGGGAGTAAGCTGCTCTCTCAGCGCCTCAAAAGTCTCCTGCTCTAATGAAACTAAGTTTTCACGGGAATGAGATGGTAGTGCTTCAGACATGGACGAAGGAGCTAAAATAAACTTTCCACCACCACCTTCACGTCGCCGCCATCTGCTTTGCCCTGGAGTTCTTTCATAACGGCGCCCACGAGCTGCCCAAGCTTGCTCTTGTCTGTAACACCGAGTTCGGCCTTTTTGGCTTCAGCAATCGGACGGATGGCTTCCTGGCTCATGAGGGTAGGGAGGTAGGCTTCAAGGATGGCGAGCTCGGCCTTCTCGGGCTCTGAGAGATCAGTGCGGCCCGCAGCATCAAATTGTGCGATCGACTCACGGCGCTGCTTGGCCTGGCGCTTTACCACGGAAAGAAAGCCGTTGTCGTCGATGATGTCTTGAGGGGTTTTGCCCGTAGCGACTAGTTCGTTCGTGATCGCCGTAAGGACGCTGCGCACGGTGCGTAGGCGTACTTCGTCGCGAGCCTTCAGTGCCTCTTTGAGCGTATCTTTGAGTGTTTCGTGGAGGGTCATATGGGAGTAGTTTAGCATAACTTTAAGGGCGGCTGGTAATGAACGAAGTTTCGTTCATTACCAGCCGCCCCGCGGACGATTAGTCGCTGAAAAACAAGCGACCGACGAGCCAGAAGAGGAAGCCGCCCACCGCGACCACCACCACACCAGCGAAAATGAGCCATTCCAACCCCATGACACCCCTCTTGTCCAATGTTTGCAACGCGTAGCCGCGTGCACTATACACCGGTTCGTTTTTATCTGCCAAGAAAATACTGGTACTAACGTAGAGCGCCCGGGCCAATAAGGGTCCGGGCGCAGTTAGGGGATGGACGCAGTCAACGCATCCCTCCTGCTTTCTTGCGCTGTGCACGCACTTCGCAGAGCGAGATCACTTTGGCACCGGATAGGGTCCTGATCGTCGGTTCGCGACGTTCATGAACGGGGATAATGTATCCCGCCGACGATCCCCAGATAAGAGTGAGCCACAACCGGAACCCCGAACAGCACGCGTCCAGCGTCGCTTCTGCGAGCTCCCTAGGGGTCAGGAACATGGTGATCATCCTCCCCAGCTTCGTTGTCTTCCTCTGTTGAGGCGGTGTACATCCCGGTGGAGTGAGACTTCGGCACCAGGAGCATGAGCAGGACCACCACGCCCATTATTGCCAGCCAGTGCCAGTTTCCATAGGCCCGCCCGAGCAGCTCCTCCATCATGGCCATGTCATTCACCCTTTCGTGGATCACGGGGAAACCGGTGATCCTTGAGTGCGATGCTCCGCGCCCACAGGATGAGCGCGAACAAAATGAAAAGAAACAAAGGCGAAATCCACCAGTGGTCGCTGTTTTCAGTCATGGTTCTCCTCCCTAGCGTTGGGGTTGGTGGTGCGTGGTTTTGAGAAGTACACCAGTAGCGCGAGCACAATGGCGACCAACGCGCCAAGCAAGTCGCGACCGGTTTTTGGCGGTGCTGACTCAAGACTCATCGGACTGTCCTTTCAACTGTGCAGGTTGTCCCCCGTGGGGACGTTGACTCGAAAGAAAAACCAACGAAGCAGATCAGCATGAGCCCAGCGATTAGTCCGAGGAGTGCCAACACGTACTCGCCGAGTATGTCGTAGCGAGTGTCTGCCCCGGCCCTTTCAGCGATGGTCATCGTTGCCTCCTGTGAGGAACCGCGTCCTCCAAAAACCAGCATAGACCCTAGGTGCCCGGTGGGCAAGGGAGGGTATGGTATTCTGGTGGCAATTCAATTATGGAATGGCTGATTATTGTGTTGGTGGTCGCGCTCCTCCTCGGAAACGGCTTTTTGGTGTACCTACTTCTTCGAAAACGCACTGAAAAGCCAGCCGAGGCCGATCAAAGTATCCTGCTCCTCCAGCAAGGTATGCAAGAACTCGCGCGTACGATGAACGAACGGCTCGCTGATTCCACCCGCACGCTCGACGCGCGCCTCGGCGAATCGAGTCGTACCATCCAGCGCACGGTCGAGAGCCAACTCTCGGAGTCGTCGAAAATTGTGCGCGAGGTAACGGAAGGGTTGACGCGCCTCGGAGAAACCAACCGCCAAGTGATTGGTTTTGCGGAGCAGCTCAAGCAACTGCAAGACGTGCTTAAAAATCCGAAGCAACGGGGAATTTTGGGCGAGTACTACCTCGAAACGGTACTGCAAAATGTGCTGCCACCCGGCAGCTTTCAAATGCAGTACGCCTTTGGCAATGCCGAAATTGTCGACGCTGTGGTGTTTGTGAAAGACAAAGTGATTCCGATTGACTCAAAGTTTTCGCTCGAAAACTACAATCGCCTCATTGAAGCGCGCGACGCGACAGAACGCGCTACTTTAGAAAAAACCTTCATCAATGACCTTAAGTTGCGCATTACCGAAACCGCCAAGTACATCCGACCGAGTGAAAAGACGATGGACTTTGCCTTCATGTTTATTCCTTCGGAAGGTGTCTACTACGACCTCCTCTCCAATACCATTACTGGCGGGGAAGAGAACCTCATCCAACGGGCAGCCGGGAAGTATCGGGTGATTATTGTTTCGCCCACGTCATTCCTCGCCTACCTGCAGACCGTGCTCCAGGGCCTTAAAGCGCTTGAGATCGAAGAGAAGGCTATCGATATCATCAAGAACGTGGAAAAACTAGGAACGCATATTGGCAAGTATGAAGACTACTACCAAAAGCTCGGCAACGCGCTTGCGACGAGCGTCAATCACTACAACGCTGGGTATAAAGAACTAGCGAAGGTAGACAAGGACGTGCTGCGCATCACGGGCGAGTCGGCCGGTGTGGATGTACTCACCCTCGATAAGCCGGCGCGCCTCGACGAGGAGTCATAAAAAAGTTCGGTCACCCCGAGGGGTGGCCGAAGAGTTTGACGCGAATGAGATTAAGAGCCGGGTTGGGGGGCAACTTAACTCCCTCTCTGCTCGCTAGCGCCCTAAAAAAGGTTTCAGGGACCATTTCGTTAAATGGCAGCTGCATAGTATGCCAATATAAAATATTGTCAAAACTACGCGACTAATACAGCACTCTCTAATCGTCTCTCCTACTATCATGCATGATAGTAGGAGAGAGGTGGTTGACCGGTAGGGCGCTCGCTATATTTTGGAGTGCCGGCGGTTGAATGTATGTGGCGTAAATAAAAACCGCCCGACGGCCGGGTGGCTGTGCGGGCAATTGTAGTGGGTGAGCAGTGCTCCATCCCTCAAATCGTTTTTGGAATGGAGACCCAGCGGTGCGAGCGGTGCTCGTCCGCTGGGCCTTTCCCGTCATGCCGGTTACTGGTAGCTTTCGGAGCTACCGGCCGCTCTTTCGCATTGTCAGCGCACCACGTGGGGCACGGCCCGCCCGTCGCTCGCGCTCACGATCGCAGTAGCCATGCCGCCGAGGACGAGCGCTCTGCCGCCATTGCCGCCGCCGACATCATCAGGGCCACGTTGACCGGACATCCGCCCGAAGACCGACAACGTCGGCGCGATGTCACTGTTGCCCGTACCGGGTGACGACCTGGGAGCGCCACGCCCACTTCCGCCCTGCCCACATCCCATCGTTCTCTCCTGTTGGTTTGTTGGGCGGGGAATCCGCCCAGCTGCCAAAGAAGTGTTTGCTCCCCAGGCGCTTTTACTATACTGGCAGGCAGCTTTTACTGTCAAATGAAGGGGAGGGAATAGGAAGAGATAAAAGTGAAAAGTGAAGAGTTGAAAATGAAGAATTAAAAAGAGAAAAGTTAAAAATTTTAAAGTCGAAAGTGAAAAAGTATATAAAGAAAAAACCGCTGGGCCAAAAGTAAGGCCGAGCGGCGAGGTGCATTTCCCTGATTGGGGAGAAACTCAAAAGGGAAGTCACCTCGCCGCAGTCGTGCGTGTTTCCTTCTTGGTTTGGGTGAAAGAACGGGGATCCCTCTCGCAGTGTTTGCTGCGAGAGGGCCGAAGCAGCCGGCGCTTCAGGTGCCGAGGAAGCCGCCGGCGGCGTGGGACGGGGCGGTGGCGAACAGCGCGATCTCGGCGGCCTGGCCATGCAGCGTCGCAGCGGCGCCGACGGCCATCGGGCGGGTGTGCGTGCCGAGCTTCTTCGCACCGGGTTCGACCGCCATGGATGCGCCGAGGCGCGGGTGGAAACGGGTCTTCATCGTCGTGTCCTTCCTGCTGTTGCCGCGTGAGTGCGGCGATACGCCTTGGGGTTAAGATTGCTCTAGAACCCCTTGGCAAATCAACAATACTCCGCCATCCCCGTTCTCGTCAACTAGGGGTGGGGAAAAGCGGCTATGGTAGAGTGATGACCGGAAATGAAAGCGGGCGGTCCCTTTAGGGACCGCCCGCTTTCGCCAACGTACATTGACTGTTCTTTATCGTCCTTCCCAGTAGCGGTACTCGCTCATAAGGAGAAGAATTTCGGCAAACAGGGTACGGATCTTGTCGGCAATCTGGTTACGTAGGTCCTTAGCCGAGTGCTCGCTAATGCCACCCGTGACTTCGGCCTCCTTAAGATCATTCTCAAGCGTCTTTACTAGTGGATCAGTGAGGGCGAGGCGTTGGTGCACGACATATTTGCCGTACTCATCAAAGCCGACGACGTAGAGTCCTGCCTCACCCTTTTCGCCCGGTCCCTGGTTGCAGAAGTAGCCCCACGTATCGTCGGTGCGGTGGTAGAGCATCATTTGCTCGGGTACATAGCCCTGAAGGGCCTTGGTAACAGTCACGTGCTCGGTAAAATAGCCAGTAGTATCGCTACCGCCATTCATGCTCCCGATAAAGACAAACTCATCACCACCAACTACCTGTTCAAGGTAGTCGGCTACCGGCAGACAGCTGAGGGCTTCTGCTCGCTCTGTGGGAAGAACAGTGAAAAAGACGGCAATAATTAAAATAAATGAATACAATAACGGCATTTTTATGGTGGTAGGCATAATTATTAGTTATACCCAGTGATGACGGGCTACTAAACGACTCCTTACAGTTGCTATAATAAAAACCATGGTAGTTCACGTTGTTGAGTGGTGTTGGGCAGCAGTCATTTCAAACATTGGATTATTCGTTTTTACCTTGGCCTTGGGCGTAGGGTCGTACGCATTGCGGCGCTTTTTACGACGGTTGCCCTACACCCTTAGTGGCTAGGGAGAGAGCGACTTGTCTCACCATTGCCCGCTTCGCGCGACCGAATCCTTTTACTCCCGCTTTCATTTCTTGCCTTAGTATTTTTCTTGGTGGGGGCACTCGTGAGTATTGACCGCTTTTTAAGTGGCGTGGTAGGGAGTGGCGAGGCGGTCGTCGTAGAAACTGGTCGTTACACTGGTCTTGATTCCACTATTGATGGCCAAACGTGGCAACGTGTCCGGGTGTCCTTCCTGGTAGCCGGTGAAATAGTGACGGCGCAGACGGTCGTTCGCGCTCATGAAGCTAGTGCGGGGACGGTCACCGTGACCGAGCGCCGTGGCCCACTAGGCTATACCTGGTATGGCATTGGTCGCGCCGGAGAACCAGCCGACTTTTTATTGACGTGGTGAGTGAGTGGTCATTGTGCACGATAGAAGCGGCAGGGTTTTTAGCATGGACCCTATGAGCCACTCCCGACTGCCGACCATCACTTCACAGCCATTGTGATTGTGATGCAGTTTGCTATGCTGCTGTCGATGAGTGTGCATTATAAAGTTACTAATTGTGTTAATCAGTTTCGTACCGAGCGCTGCCTAACGCAGGAAGAGTTGGCGATTGCTGTGGGCGTAACGCGGCAAACCATCATTTCTATCGAAAAGGGTAATTACACGCCCTCGGTGCTACTTGCGCTTACTCTCGCGCGTTATTTTGAGGTGGCAGTAGAAGATTTATTTACCCTGACGTATGAATAAGATTTTCATGCACAAAACTATCATGCACACCACCGTTGCGATTTTAATTAGTTTTTTCTTGATCGTTATTGCCGATCTGGTGCCGTTTTGGATGCCAATGATGGGAGAGCTGGTGGCTCTTGTGTGTGTGACCGTGCTGCTCGTTGTTTGGGCGAGTTTCGTTCTTTCTGAAACAGCCGCCGATGAGCGTGAAGTGCAGTTGCGGGTGCAGTCGGGACGCCTGGCGTACCTGGCTGGATTGGCAGTGTTACTCTGTGCCCTTATTTTCCAGACCCTCACACACACCATTGATCCGTGGATTCCGGTGGCCCTCGCTGCTATGGTGCTCGTCAAGCATATTTCAAGACTCTACCTTGAATAGATGTAGAGGATACTGTGTATAGCCGACTTTACATGTATGTAAAGTCGGCTATACTGACTGTAGCAGTTTAGTAAAGACCTTAAACCTTTCTCTACTTTTGCACTATGGTTAATCTTTTAATTGGAGTGGTAGTTGTAGCCTTGTTTGGTGGCGTGTGGTATGCAAGTCAGTCGAATAATGCACCGTCGGTTGCTACATCAGAGATGTTGAAAGTGTCGGATACTGGAGCAGCAGAGATGGAGGGTAAACCAGATGAGATGATGGATGAAGAAACGGCAATGAACAGTGGCGCGACGACGATATCACCTCCTAAACCCGAGATGTCATCTACTAATTCTGCAAACACCATGGCAGATGACATGAGTGATACACCGAAAAGTGTAGCTATGATGGGTGACGACACCATGAAAAAGGACATGCCAGCGTCTGCTGCTACAGGTAGCTATACCACATACTCTGCTGCTGCGGTAGCAGCGGCAGCCACGGCGGGCGACGCGGTATTGTTTTTCTACGCTAGCTGGTGTCCAAGCTGTCGTACGCTGGAGGGTGACATTAAAAATCAATTGACCAGTATTCCAGCGGGGCTGACTATTTTTAATGTCGACTACGATACCAGCACGGCACTGAAACAAAAGTATGGAGTGACTACCCAACATACCCTGGTACAGGTGTCCGCCGACGGCACACTCATCAAAAAGTGGAGTGGTGGCTCGACGCTAGCGAGTGTCGTAGCGCAGGTAGAGTGATCATTTCATGTCCTTCTTTCTTATCTCCGTTTTGGCTGGGGCACTCACGGTCCTGGCCCCCTGTATTTTGCCGCTGTTGCCGGTCGTGATCGGTGCAAGTGAGCCAGGAGCGCGCCATCTCTCACGGCGGTCAGTGGTAGTGATTCTCGTGCTCGCTGCATCGGTGATTGTCTTTACGCTCCTTCTTAGAGCGACGACGCTACTGATTACCATTCCGCCAAGCGTTTGGACGTGGTTTTCCGGAGGCGTGCTTGCGCTCCTTGGTTTGTCGCTTCTGGTACCGACGTGGTGGGGTAGAGTGCCGCTTGTGGGCCGGATAGCACGGCTAAGCAATCGGGCAGTCGGTGGCGGCTACCAGGCTAACAGCTGGCGCGGGGATGTGCTGATGGGGGTGGCACTTGGTCCGGTGTTCTCGACCTGTAGTCCAACCTATCTCTTTATTATTGCGACCGTATTACCAGCATCACTTGCGCTGGGGTTGTGGTATTTGGGAGGATTTGTGTTGGGATTGGTCCTTGTTCTCTTTCTGATTGCTTACTTTGGTCAGCAGTTTGTCAACGTACTCTTAAAACGGCTTACCACTACTGCGCGAGTGCGCCAGGGCCTTGGCGTACTCCTGCTGTGTGTTGGAGTGGCGGTGGTGATGGGCTGGGACAAGCAGTTTGAGTCGTTCGTTCTTGATAGTGGCTATGGAGCCACTATCCAATTTGAAGAAGAACTCCTGCGTCAGTTTGCACCAGCCGAATCGGTCCCCTCACCGCTTCCGCTACCTCAACCAATGAGTGCTGAGAGTGGAGTGACGTTAGCGACTACAGATTTGACAGAGGCTACCAGCACAACCCTTGATGCTAAAGAAGTGGATGACCAGATGATGACTAGTGGTAGTCAAATAGTTGCAGTACTTCGAGAACCAGTAACCCCACCCGCACCACCACAACCAACTAAAACTGCCAACGCCTTGTTTGGCAACGGCTGTTTCTGGTGCGTCGAGCACGATCTAGCGAAGGTGACGGGGGTCATTGATGTTGTCTCTGGATATGCTGGCGGTACTACCGAAAATCCAGATTACAAGAACTACGATGACGGCGGTCACCGCGAAGTCGTGCAGGTGGTGTATGACCCGTCAATCGTATCCTACGCGAATCTGGTGGAACATATTATTAAGCATGGTGACCCGACTGACGCTCATGGTTCGTTTAAAGACCGTGGCAGTGAGTATGCTCCAGCTATTTATTATCAAACAAAGGAGGAACAGAGAGCGGCACTGGCGGTGATCGCAGCCGTTGACGCTCGTGGGATTTTTCCAGCGCCGCTTCCGCTGCTAGTAGTAGCGCGACCGCCGTTCTACCCAGCCGAAGACTACCACCAAGACTACGCTCTAAAGAATCCACTACGATATAGTTTGTATCGCAGTGCTTCCGGTCGAACAGCCTTCATAGAATCAACGTGGGGAAGTGACCTTAAAAAATTTACTTATTCGGACAATCTGGCAACAAACACCACTATGGATTCAGCTACTCGTAACCAATTTACCCCTTCTTCATGGGAGACGTATATACGACCAGTCGACGAAGAGTTGCGAACATTACTTTCTGAGGTGGCCTTTCGGGTGATGCGCGAAGATGCTACAGAGCGTGCTGGTACCAGCGCGCTTGACCAACACTATGAACCCGGTTTGTACGTTGACATGATATCTGGCGAACCGCTATTCTCCTCGCGCGATAAGTTTGATTCGGGTACGGGGTGGCCGTCGTTTGTACGACCGCTAAGTGATGAAGTGGTGACGCACCACGAAGATCGGAAGTTGTTTTCGGTGCGCACTGAGGTGCGGTCACGGTTCGCCGACTCGCACCTTGGGCACGTCTTTGATGATGGGCCGATCGACCGCGGTGGTAAACGGTACTGCATGAATGGTGCGGCACTACGTTTTATTCCTAAGGCCGAGATGTCGGCGCTTGGCTACGCCCACTGGCTGTCCATGGTTGAGTAAACCTTATGATGCTTTCAGTCTTGTGGCGGTCGTTACTAGCGATCGTGGTGATCGTAGCAGCAGTCTTCATTGTGATCTACGTACACCGTAGTGGAATCATCACGCCAATGGCACTACGAGAACTGGTTGCCGGATACGGTGTATATGCACCTCTGGTGTACGTTTTTGTGTATGCAGGAGGTGTGATGTTTGCTCTCCCCGGAGTAGCTTTTACCCTCACTGGTGGTGTGCTGTTTGGGCCACTTATTGGTATGGTGGCCACGGTGGTGGGAGCGAGTATTGGCGCTACTGGTTCATTTCTTCTCGTTCGGCTATTTCGGCGTGGCGATAAAACAGAGCGTGCCCCCGCAACCAATCGCTGGCACCAAAAGCTAGCATTGTATGATGCACGCCTCACTCGCTCGGGATTTTTGACTGTGCTGATTCTACGCCTCACTCCCATTGTGCCGTTTAGTGCGCTCAATTATGCCCTTGGTTTTACTTCGGTGCGGACACGTGACTATATATTCGCAACGGTGCTTGGTATCGTGCCTGGTACGTTTGCCTTTGTTTATTTTGGCGATGCTATCACGATGTTAAAGCCGCTTCATATTGTCGGTGCCTTGGTTCTCGTGGGTGGAGTAGTATTATTAGGTCGCTATCTGCAACGCCATTATGGACACCACGAAAGTCACAAGCGCTAAGACCAGCTTTGACCTCATTGTTATCGGTGCTGGTTCAGGTGGACTCACCATAGCCGCCTTTATGAACCGGATTGGACTCTCGGTGCTGCTTATCGATAAGCGTGATGAGACCATTGGGGGTGATTGTCTTAACTTTGGCTGTATCCCCTCCAAAGCCCTCCTCCACATAGCGCGTGAGGTAGCGGCCGCGCGGCGCGCGGCCGCCTACGGGCTGTCGGTTGGCGGGGCGGTGGTGTGGGAGCGAGTGCGGGAGTACATTGCTGGTGTGCAGTCGACAATACGAGAACATGAGAATGCAACATGGTTTCGCTCGCAGGGAATGACGGTGGTATTAGGCGAAGCGAGGTTTGTAGGCAAAAACCAGGTGCAGGTAGCGGATACCGTCTATACCAGCAAGCGCATCGTGCTCGCCACTGGTTCGCGTCCTCGTACCCTCACGGTACCTGGAATTGAACAGGTGCAAAATCTCCATACCAATGAAACGATTTTTACCATGGACGTACTACCGCGCCGACTACTAGTCCTTGGTGGTGGTCCGATTGGAATTGAAATGGCTCAAGCATTTGCTCGGCTGGGAAGCACGGTAACAGTAGCCGATCCAAGTGCACGGATTTTGGGCAAAGAGGACGCCGAGTTGGCGTCTATCGTCGCCAAGCGACTAGCCGCTGAAGGAGTGCACTTTTTACTCGAGCATACACTTACTCACTTTTCAGCACCTGATACAGCACGCTTTACGACCAGTGCTGGTGGGGAAGTGGCCACTACCTTCACAGACGTATTGGTGGCGATTGGGAGAACGCCAAACATAGAGAGCCTTAATCTTGCAGCGGGCTCTATCGCGACCGACAAGCGGGAGCGTCTTGTAGTTGATCGCTACCTGCGGACAACTAATCGCCATGTGTTTGCCTGTGGCGATGTGGCGGGTAATTTCCAGTTCACACACGCGGCCGAAATGCACGCCGCGACGATTATTCGCAACTTTTTCACCCCGTGGCCACGCCCGTTTACGGGGGAGGGTATTTCTTGGGTCACCTTTACCGACCCGGAGCTGGCGACCTTTGGTAGTGGGGTGGCAGACTTGCGCAGTGCTGGTGTTCCGTTTGAAGAGCTTGTCACTGACCTCACGCATGATGACCGAGCGATTACTGATGACTATCGTTATGGTCTACAAAAACTATATATTTCTCCGACGGGTACTATTCTTGGTGGTACCACGGTAGCGCCACAGGCAGGCGAGCTGGTACAAGAACTTATTTTAGCCAAACACGCAGGCCTTACACTAACGCAGTTGTTCGCCAAAACCTACGCTTACCCAGTTGCCACTCGCGTCAATAAGCGTTCGGCAGCAACTTTTATGGCACGAAAACTCACGCCGCTGCGGACGCGGCTCTTGCGCTTCCTCTACTAACTACACACTCGATCGTGGGGCGAGGTAACTATCAAAATAAATTGCATGACAAGTATAACCGCCTGGATGTTTTACCAAGTAATCTTGGTGGTAGTCCTCGGCTGGCCAGAAACGGGTCAGTGGCTCTAAGCTTGTAACGACTGGATCTTCCCAGCGACCAGATTCGTTCACAATAGCAATCATCTCTTCAGCGATGTGTTTTTCTTCTGGAGAAGCGTAAAAAATCGCCGAACGATACGACATGCCCCGATCGTTGCCTTGCTGGTTAAATGTGGTTGGGTTGTGAATTTGAAAAAAGAAGTCGAGGAGGTGTTTGAAGTCGGTCAGGGCGGGGTCGTAGGTAATAGCCACCGCCTCGGCATGACCAGGATGTGATTCGTAGGTGGGATTGTCGTTTGTGCCACCGCAGTAGCCGACCTCGGTCGAGATGACGCCGGGTTGGCTACGGAGGAGGTCTTGGAGTCCCCAAAAACAGCCACCTGCGAGCACTGCTATTTTGTAGTTTTGCATGTATATTATTTCTTATTCCTTACAGGAACTGTACACCTTGCCGATATTTCTGTTCACTCCGTTCCAGAAATATCTGGCAAGGTCTTGAGAAAGCCTCCCAGGCTTTCTCACCCCAGAAACATCCACCCGCGAACACTGCTATTTTGTAGTTTTTCATAGGTAGTAGAGAAGCCAAGCTTTGTGTATAGTACGCACGCTTTCACACAACGTTTCAACTATGGCACACCCTTTTATGAAGATGCTCGACGCCGCACTGCGGCAGAGCGATCGCGACCATAACGAAGTGCTCTTAGTAGCGCAAAAATTGCGCAAAAAGGGCTATCCCCATGGTGAAATCTACGGCCTGCTTTCGGCCCTGGAAAAAAGCCTTATCGACCCCGCTGAAACTGCCGTCGTCGCGGAGGCACGGGAGGAGTTTGGGGAGGAGGAATATTAAGAGAATTGTTTCTTGGGTATGATTCTTTACAGTATGCGGCAGCTGCGCTAGGTTAGGACAAGAACAGTTCGGAGGAACGGCCATGGGCCGAGTGTTTACGTGGGAGGAAGTGAGTAAGGGACGGATACCGGATTGCGACGCCTTCAACACAGCGATGGCGCTTGTGGGGGACGCGGTTAAATCCGATCGGCGCATCCTCGCCGCCTCCTTCTTTGGGTCCTGTGCGACGGGTAGTGCAACACCACGAAGCGACCTTGATCTCATTGTCGTATGCAATGACTTCGCGCATAACAAGGTGATTGGGGATCTTGCAGTGTTAGTACAGGTGACTGATCGTCTCTGTGTGCCTTTGCGTCCACAGGTGGTCGCAAAGACCTTGGCTACTACGCCGAATCATGACTGTGGTGGAACGCTACTTGCACACATCGGCCGACTCAAAGGCTGTGGCGCAATTAAAGGTGACGTACTCTCCTACTTCGCACCGGCTCGTTCTCCACATGAGGACTTCATCAACTACACGAGCGCCAAGCTGCGCAAGCTCAAGGAATCGTTCGTATGTTGGGAGATACTTTCGGACGATGAGCGAGCCCGAGTATTGCAAAAGTGCCTAGAAGCACCAGTACAGGTGGCGCGTAAGCATCTTGATAGCCTAGGAAGGCTCGGTGAGAGTGACGGCAAAGGAGTCGTCATTATCCAGTACCTGGCTTGTCCCCAAGTGGCTCCGCTCCGTAAGCTCTTTTCAGCAGCCCTGAGAGCAGATGCTTGGTATGACCGTCAGCAAAAGCGGCGGCCCTACAGGGAGCATCTTGAGGAGTATCGACGCGTAGCAGAGCAGCTTAGAAGGGAGTATGGTCCCCCGGTACTCGACTACCTGCATACGACGCTCGTGGTAGCGGGAAGGGGATGAGGGAAGGAGGGATGTGGGGCCGGCGACGAAGTCGCCGGCCCTTTGCACGTCTTCCTACTCATCACTCGTGCTAACGGTAGGTGCGGCAGTACCTCGCCGACGACGCAAATAGAGGTAGGCGAAAAAGGCTAGC
>JALHRC010000004.1 GCA_022841645.1 Minisyncoccota bacterium | reverse complement strand
GAAGATTTGGATGAAATCCACGCCTTCCTTAACGACCGACCAAGGGAGTGTCTTGGGTTTAGAAGTCCACGGGAGTATTATTATGAGCACACTGTCCTAGTTCGGGGGTGACGGGAGGCCCGGGCTCCCGCCACTAAAATGCCACAATTATCAAAAAATGTACAGTTAGTTCCGTACAGAGGGGCCATTTTCATCCAACCTGAGGTAGCTTGTGCTTCGCCCACTCGTGAGCCCGAAACTTTATTTGATTGATCGTATCAGTTTTTCCTGAATCATACGCCCCATAATTGTTAGGGTGTTCAACATAAAGGCTTCTCTTCAGTGCAATATATACATTCCTATCTTCCTCGTTATTCTTAAGATACTCACGAAACTCTCTATATTCTCGTATCTTTGGATTGCCTTTTTCGAGCGTATGAATGCTGGTTATCCGCTTTCCGTCGGATGTATCTTCCGTTATATATTCGTCATCTTCAGTCACGTACCCTCGTCCTTGCGGTGTATAGCCAGCGTCGATAAATACTTTAAGGTCCACCGCATCAAGATTTTCAACTACCGCCAAAATATCAATATTCGGCTTTGCGAACATTCCTTCGATAGAAGTACTGCCAATATGCTCAATACTAATCAAATTATCACCAAAAAGTGGGGCAATACGCGCACTTCTTTCAACAAACCATTGTTTCCACTCTGGTTTGTATTCCTCTAGTTCGTACGGCCTTTGTTTACCTAGCTGCATCTTAAAATTGTAACAGAAAATAAAACGAGAACTCTTACCGATGTCGAGCAGGATCGAACATCTCTGCCAATTTTTTTATGGTCGGAAATACTTTCATTTCCTGAATATCATCCTTGCTCACAAACGCAAGGTTCACACACTCGTCAGATGGAGTGAAGTTTAAGTGCTCTACTTCCGCTTCGTACAGTATATTCACGATCCAAACTCCTCTATTTAAGGTTTGCGCAGTAATAAAGTATGCTGGATGATCGGCCACCTTAGTAACAGTAAGTCCCATTTCTTCTTGTATTTCTCGTGGTAAATCCTCCTGCGGTGTCGCGCCCCACTCGAGGCCACCTCCTGGAAGTTCCCAAACCCCACTTTCTTCCTCACAAATCAAAAACTTGTCTCTTGTTTCATTCAATATAAGCGCCTTAACACTCACTCGATAGTAACAATCTGGCACAGTAGACATACTATTTATTTACTTTTTCTAAAGGTGCCAAGACGCGTTGTCTCTGGCGTTGAATGTGTGCGGGGTGCGGGAATCGAACCCGCGTGTCGAACTTGGAAGGTTCGCATTTTACCACTAAATTAACCCCGCTTTGTGTCGGCGATTCTACCATTCCCTACCACAAAACGAAAGGTGGGCTTGCTATAATGATTATATGTCCTTCATTACCGACCTCTTCGTCGCCGTCCTTACCACCTACCTCGCCTTCACCAATTCAATGGCGTCGTTTATCACAGCCCAGCTCCCTAATGAGCCCCTCGTGGAAGAAACTACGACTCCCTTGCCCCGCACGGGCGACGGCCTCACCCTCTTGCCCTCGGAAGTAAGTGCCACTCGCCTCGCCAATATCCTGCGGGACAGCGCCACCTATCAGCGCGCGTCCGCACTTGAAGCCATCGCCCCGCCGGAGCGACCGCTCCTCGACCCGCGCTTTGCGGTGGTGAGCATTGCCTGCACCTTTACCACCCGCGACCTCATAAAAAGCACCAGTGGCACGGGCTTTATCGTCGACCCACGCGGGGTGGTACTCACAAACGCTCACGTAGCGCAGTACCTCCTCCTTTCGAGCACCGACGCCCTGGGGGACGCGAGCTGCGAACTCCGCACCGGCGAGCCTGGCACCCCCACCTACACGGCCGAGCTCCTCTATTTGCCCCCGGCCTGGATCGAAACCAACGCTAGTTTAATTACTGAAAAAGTCCCCATGGGCACCGGTGAGCGCGACTACGCCCTCCTTCATATCACGAAGACCACTGACCAATCGCCACTCCCCGCCGCCTTTCCCTCTCTTCCTATCGACACCGAGCTCCTGCCTCAGGGCACGCAAGGCGCTCTCGTAACCGCTATTGGCTTCCCTGCCTCCGCAGGGGCGACGGCTGTCGACCCCCTACCGTCAGTGACGCTAGCTAGTACAAGTATTTCCGAGCTCTACACCTTTGGCTCGCGCTACGCTGATGTATTTTCTTTGCGTGGCAGCAGTGTCGGAGCCGGTGGCTCTTCTGGTGGGCCCATCATCAACAGAAATGGCAGTGTCATTGGTATGATCACTACCCGCGGCGACGATAACATCGACGGCCCCGGGAGCCTGCGTGCCATCACTCTGTCACATGTTCACCGCACCATTCTCGAAGAGACAGGCTTTTCACTCGAGCGCAACGTCGCTGGCGACATACAAAGTCGCGCCACCGCCTTCAAAGAAACGATGGCGCCCTTTCTCCTTTCGCTCCTTACCGAGGAGCTAGGATCATAGGTTGTAGTGCTACCTACCTAAAGCTATGGGAGGATGGCCGGTACGCCTGAAGTACTACTAGTCCCGAGACCGGCAGCACCATTCTCGTCTACTACATCGGTAGACGTAGCGGTACTGGTTGCCGCCTCACCCTCTTCCACTACTTCCCCACCGATGAGCATCGTCGCTGGCACCGCAATGAGATTAAAGGTGTCCTCAGCCAACGCGAATGCCTCACGAGCGCTCACTTCAGCTTGATTCATGTCGCTTGCGGTCAAGGCAGCCTCAATATCAATACTAAGTGTATCGAGCTGTACTAATGTTGCTTCGGCCCGCTCTTTCACTTCTACCGAAAGCTCGATCGAGGACGATGCAAGCGCTGTCTCAATAAGTGCCCTCGTCGTGCGCAAGCGGGCGATGGTGTCGTGTACTTCGACCACTTGCTCTTCAGCCGTACGCTCGACGGGCACAAGCGCGTCAACACTCACTGTGCTGCGCACATCGATATTGGTCATAAAGACGATGAGACGCTGAGTGCGCTGCAAAACATCCCGCAAGAGGGCCTGGGCAGCTGCCTGGTCTTCTGCCACCATACCGAGGGCCCTAGCCAGAGTGCGATCAACGTCTTCAATCCGGCGTTTGATATCGGCACTTTCTTCCGGAGTGGCGACGCCTTTGATAGCAGACAACAACTCGCGGGCGCGGGTGGTGTCGCGTTCAGCGTGCGCCAACAGACTTTGGTACGACGGCAAGGCCGTATCGTGGGGCAAGACGGTTTGACTGAGTTCTGCCGCTACCACATCGGCAATAAGTGAACTCTCGGCAGACTTTCCCTGTGCTTCGTCAGCGAGGCCAGTCGCCATAAGGGCTACGCTCGCGGTGGCGCCACGTAGCGCCGCTGACTGCACATCCAGCGTGGTCGCAAGATGCAGTGCGGCTACACCAGCTTCATCGCGATCAGTGGTCTCCAGTGCAGCAATCTCGCGCCGCGCTTTTTCACCGTGCCCACGCACGGCTGCGGCCACGGAAGCCTCTGCTTCTTCGGTCAGACGGCCTTCGCTCGCAAGGACGCGCGCTTCAGCCAAACGCCGACTAAGGCGCTCGGTTTCCCAGGCAATTTTTTCGTACGGAGTAAAGGTGAGGGTTGACCGCACTTCTTCATTAAAACTTACTTTTACAGCGTAGAGTGCGTCACCAGGAATGGCGTGCTCAGCGCGCCATGACACGAGTGAGCAAAGGAGCAACACCCCAACACCGGCCACCTGCACCGAGCGCCAGCCACGAAGCGAAATAACCTGGTAGGGTTCAGTGAGGAGCACGCGCTCACTCTTGGGAATCGTGCGGCGGTGTGCTTCGGGAAGTGGGTGGTACTCCATATACGAAAGTACCCGCTCGCGCAGTTCTGCGCGCTCAGCCGCCTTGAGAGTGACGGAGAGCGCCTTGTCATGAAATTGTTCAGAAAATCGCTTCATTGTGTTGATGATGGTTTTTTGCGCGCGGCTGGTCCGACGGTTTCGATCTTGGTGCGCAGGAGTTTTAGTCCGCGGTGAATGCGCACCGAAACGGCGTTCTCTGATTCCTCGATGAGTTCACTGATTTCGCGTGGGCCCAGCTGATCGACAAAGCGCAGGATGATTACCTCACGGTATTCGTCCGGCAATTCTTTGAGTAGCGCAAACGCACGCCGACCATCGATGGTAGCCGCCAGTGCCTCAGTCGTACTTTCCGACAGTCCCTCAAAATCTCCTTCATCAACGCCGTCTTTCTCCAAGAGCGCGTCGAGTGATACCTCGCGCGACTTACGATACTCGTCGATGATCAAGTTATTGAGCACTTTATATAAAAAGGGGCGAAAATTGTCGACCTCGTGTCCCGAGCGGACATAGGTCCAGACTTTGGCGAACGCGTCATGAACAAGATCAATGGCTTGCTCGCGGCTGCCGATACGTAAAGAAGCGTGACGAAACAAAGCGTCACTATACTCGTCGAAGGCGGCAGTGAAGCGAACTTCCTGGTCCTCCACCTGCCGTGTTGTCTTATTAGGACCCGCCATGTGGACACCATTATATACGTAGACGCTCAAAATACCGACTTCTTACGCGGGGATGCCCGCCCTGGTGGCGGGAGGCCGCCGGAAGAGCAGCCGGCGCCCCACCTCCCTACCCGCGCAACTGTTCAATTAATTCTGGCAAGGTCTCCACTATGAAGTGTCCTTTATCCGAGAAGCGGACCAGGTGAGCCAGTGGCAATGCCTCTTTATAGCGCTCGGCATGAGAAAAAGGGACGACAGGGTCATCCGTAGAGTGAAATAAAGCTATATTTTCAGCCTTTTCTGCCAAAAGCGAAAGTTTTGTGACGTCAAAATTAAAGTCTCCGCCGTCTTCCCCACCAAACTCATCCGGGCCAATGGGGGCAGCAATGAGAATAAGCGTGCCAATCCGCCACGGCGGGGTTTCCTCGGTGAGGTACTTGGCCAGAAAATAGCCTCCTTGCGACCAGCCGACGAGGTGTACTCCGTCGCGCAGATGGGGAAAATAGCGCTCAAACCAAAGCTTCCACTCAAGATACTTTGAGTTTTGTTTATTCGGCATCGATGGCATAAACACCTCAAAGTCGTCACCCAGGTCAGCCCGCAGCGTATCAGTCCAGATTGAGGTACGCTCCTGCCCGGGCAGGTCACGCACTGGTTTGGTGCGCAAAGACGCTAAAAATGCCTCGTAGTTTGAGAAGGCTTCCCCACCGTGGATGTAAAATACTTGTTTTTTCACGCTGTCGTTTTGGCAAAATAACTTGCTAAAGCACGCTTGTACTCAGCAAAGTAACGATATTCTTGCCAATTTTCTGCATTTACCCAGGCTATCTCTGCCACCTCATCCGGTTGCAAAAAAAGATCAGCGTGAGGACTCCGCAGTGCAGCTTCGTAGATTAGTGCCAAGTGAGGCTCACCTGAACGCAGCTGGATAAACTGCTCAAGAAAAATCACATTTCCCACCTCTATCTCGATTCCTAACTCTTCACGCATTTCCCTTGCCAAACCACTCCTGGGGTCCTCACCCACGTTGAGCCTACCACCTGGCAGTTCCCACGTATCTACATCACCAATGTCACGCACAATTAACACCTCATCACCACGCCTAATAAGGGCTTTTTGGGCCACCTTTCCAACAAAATGCTCTTCTTTTGCCATGGAATAACGTGGTTACTATGTCTTTACCTTGCCTGTCGGGGCGCCGGGAATCGAACCCGGGCCACGCGGTCCCAAACCGCGTACACTACCATTATGCTACGCCCCGAAATATATTTTGCCTTCGTATTACTTTTAGCTCGATGATAGTACCATAAGGATAAAAAAAAGACCATTTACTAACACTTAATCAGTGTTTCACGTGAAACACTACTAAGGGTGTTTCCCATGGAACCTTAGTCCATAATCACATTCCAAATAAAATTAACCGTTGCGTATTTTTCAATTTCAACTAGCCGCACAACCGCCACATCAATCTGCCAGTTTCCCGTGTAACGATGCTCAGCAATCCAGGTGGCGATTGTCCTTGAGAGACGGAGGAGCTTGGCCCGGTGGACATTATCCTCGGGACGCCAGGTTTCATGTGAAATTGCCCACTGTAATCGAGGTTTTGTTTCATATGAAACTGTTTTTACCTCGACAAAGTGCAAAATATCCTTTTCACGTGCAACAATATCGATTTCACCCCACTTTTTAAGGTAGTTGGTTTCCAAAATGGTCATTCCTCTTCGAATAATGGCACCGGCCGCAATCTCCTCTCCCCAGGCACCAATTTGATTACGCTTTCCCAGCTTATCGGCTTGTTTCATGTGAAATGTTCCACGTGGCAGTTTCTAAGCACAGTAAAATCAAACACGTTGGACTCGGCACTTACCGAAAGCTCTGGGCAAGATTCTATATGTTGAGCCATAGTTTTAAAAGACAGTTGTCCTTTATCCACCTATTCACTTAGTTATCCACAGCTGTCTTTACCATTTTAACATGCTCAGGGCCTCCTCAGACAAACTTACCCTAGTTACCCTTAGGCACAGAACAAGCGCCCGGAGGGGTGCTTGTTCTGTATATGGCCAGGGAGAATCGGCCCGCTTTTTCTAATTTCTTACAGAAACTGTCCACTCATTGGATCTTTTGTTCGTAAACTCACAAAAGTTCTCAATGAGTCTTGCGAAGTGACATTTAGTCACTTCTCACACTTCGCTCATAAGAACGCCGGCCGCGGCTCGCGGCTAAACGCGCTAGGAAAGGCGCGTTTAGCAACGCTCCGCCGTTCGATTCTCCACGCACTGCCTGCAAAGGCAGTGCTCTGGCCGCACGAACAAAAATGGCGCCCGGAGGCGCTCATTTTTGTACTTGGCCACGAATCACTAAGTATATTTGTTCGTTTTACTCCAAATCTACTAAGTGTTCTCGGCCCCACCTCGCAGTTTCTGGCTTTTTGTTAAGCCAGAAACATCGCTGCGGTTCACAAACGCTAAATCCCTGCCGCAGGGCAGGGATTTAAACGCGTTTGTGCGGCCAGGGAGAATCGAACTCCCGACCTATCGTTGGCAACGATATGTTATACCACTTAACCATGGCCGCAACGTCATTTTTGTAGCTCTTTGAGGGCCAATTCAATCCAGCGAACCAGCTTCTTTTTCAAAAGAGTACTGCCGATTATAGTATTGCCAACCCCAAAATGCAACGTACGTTTCTGGCTACGACCCTGGATATACTGGTTTTTATAAAATTGTCCGGCAGAAACGCCAATTTTTTTAATCCAGTGCTTCATACAGGTGGTTTCATCAAGGTCGGGGTAGAGGAGCAGCCAAAACCGCACCTGGTTGCGTTCCACCCCCATAAACTCATGCAAGAAGCGAATGAACACCCGGTGGAGCTCTGGACGACTGTTTGCCATACGAATCAGTCGTGGATGCTGAGTGTCACCCTCGCTCACGTACACCATGAGCCCCGCCATAAATAACGGGGAAGTCCGGTAGTGCTTGTATTCAGTTTCTGCCAGCTTTACTACTGCCGCGTACTGCACCGCCCGTTCTTTCTTTCTTGCCTGGTTGATAACGCCAATACGTACCTTATTTTCCTTGGCGGCGCGCTTCCGGTTACTGGCGGTCACCGCTTGAGAAAAAGTATCCTTTGCGAACCAGGCGTGTACGGTAGAGGGCGCGATAGCACAGATCTTAGCAATAGCAGCGTAGGAAAAACCTCGCAAACGAAGGCTTTTTGCCTCTTCGTACTGCGCTTCCTTATACCGCTGGCGTGAAGTCATAATTGTAAGGAGTATATATTATATACACTGACATCTATTCGATTTTATCCCCGATAAGCCCCGGCATGTCGCCATGCCGGGGTCCTTCGATCAACGTCGGAAACTGGCCGCCACTACACCGCACAGTGTCTGCAAGTCCGAGAACACCTCCACCCGCTTCTTCTCGCAGTGATGCCTCAAAATACCCATATCGGGCGTGCCCGGCGGCCAACCAACAAAAAGGCGTTTACTCATCCCCTCGGGCAACGGCTGGCCCGGGGGACCGAGGTGCATCCCGATTTCAGTGTTGGTGTTGCTACCAGGCAGGGTTTTCGAGCGCGGTATCCAGAAGAGCACTCGCTGCACCCAGACGAGGCGATCACCCTCCCACCTAGGACGATTGGCAATGATGGCCGAAACGTCTTCGGTGAGGCCTCGTGGTTCCGGTATGACGATGTAACCATTAAAGCTTGCGGCGCGGAGCTGGCGTACCGCCACACACCGCCACATATCATTAATCGCCTGCTCTCGTGACGTCGGGCCGGCGAGAAAGACCGATCCTCCCGCCAGACTAACGAGATCGTCGGAAGGCAGCTCCGGGTCGCTGTAGGTAATGACAAACTTATCACCCCACATGCCATTGCGTAGCATTTCGGTCGGTTTCATCTTGCAGTTCCTTCTTTTTGGAGTGCAACTAGGCCCATGTCGGACCAGAGCCAGAACTGAAACTGTCAGTACCGTACAATACCATCTAAAATAAATCAATTACGAATCACCTTCGACCATCTCTCCGACCACATATTGGCAGCCTTCAGGTCCCACCGTGGCTAGGTGGGGAGTCTCTGGTGGAATATCTAAACGATCTCCCGGGCGAAGTTCGTGGGTTTGGCCACCCATTGTTAGCTCTAGCGAGCCTTCGGTGATAAATAGCACTACTTTGTCTTGATGTTGGTGTTCGGGGTAGGTCGTACCAGGGGCGTCAGACCACTCGTAAATGTGTGGCCAACCTTCTTTTTCTAGGGTTTGAATGCAACGTTCGGAGAGTTCCATATATCTATACTACGCTATGTAACAGGTTTTTTAGGTGACCTAGCGTGGGCTCTTCGTTCGTTACCATGTATGCAGTGCCGCCTAGCTCAGTAAATAGTTGGCAGCCATTTTCGCTATCGTCAATTAGAACCGCTTGTTCAAGTGGTCCGACGCAGAAATCACGAAATATTTGGCCATTTTCGTCTTTTTTGCAGCGCTTCTGGTCAAAGGAATTCACAATAACATCAAAATGCTGCTCGAGATGCAGTGCTGGCACGGTAAAGCGCGTAAATGTATCCATATTGTCAGTCATAAGAACAGTGTGGTGGTGCTGGCGAAGCTCATCAACTAGTTCTAGTAATTCTTCCGCTATGGTGAACGACTGTGAGTCACGCACGAGGATAGACCAGAGAAGGGAATAGGAGAGTCCAGTTGCCTCCGCCACCACTTCTGTAACGGCCTCTGCTGTATGCAAGCCACGCATCCAATTCTTCACTACCTCCTTTCGCTCGAGAAACAAGGCTGTTTGTACTTTTTTATATGCGTCCTCCGGCAGACTTTGCCAAAACCGCCCATGACAGAGGGTGCCATCAAAGTCGATAAAGAGAGTGGGGTGGGTCATTTACGCCGTAAAATAATCATAAACTGGTGCTCCCACCAGGAACCGGTCACTCTCGTGGGTAGTTTACTTCGCTCCGCTCATAAACTACCGCACTCGCTCGACCCCCACTCGGCGCGTTCCTCGGCTCCATTTCATTTCGCCTGCGGGCTTCGCCGCGCCTCGGTTCGATTCCTGGTGGGAGCTACAAACGACAACGACCGAAATGCCTTCGCATTTCAGTGGGCCGATTTGTGCTCCCACCAGGAATCGAACCTGGATCGCAGGTACCGGAAACCTGCATTCTATCCATTAAACTATGGGAGCGACGCAAGGATTGTAGCAAAAAATCATGAACGCAGTGGTCACGAGTTACTAACCATATTTCTTCGCTATGGAAATACTCGGTCACCACAGCGGCCAAAATGTTCACTTTGCTCCATTTCGGCTCGCTGTCGCGACCCCGCCCCTCCATCACCACCACTACGCTTTCGCTACATGTTGGGTCCCGGTGGAGGGGTTCGAGTCCTGGCGGGTGCCAAACAGCAACGATGCCGACACTTTCGTGTCGGCATCGGCTGTTTGTGCACCCGCCAGGACTCGAACCTGGGACGACTGTTCCGAAGACAGTAATGATATCCACTTCACCACGGGTGCAATTGCCTGTGCATGATACGGTGGCGGCGCGCAAAAAGCAAAGCAATTCTGCTACAATAGCCCCGATATGATCCCACTAACCAAAATCCCACTCCCGGTCCGCGTCGTGGGGGAGACGCTAGAGAATGCCGGTTTTACCGCCTACCTCGTGGGTGGCTGCGTGCGCGACCTTCTTTTGGGCAAAACCCCTAAGGACTGGGACTATACGACGAGTGCCCACCCCGACCAGATTCAAGCCTTATTTCCAGACAGTTTTTGTAATAACGACTACGGCACGGTAGGCGTAAAGACCGGCGAGGAAGACGATCTGCGCCTTGCGGTCGTAGAAGTCACTCCGTACCGCACTGAAAGCGGCTACAGTGACGCTAGACGGCCCGATGCCGTCCAATTTGGCGTAAGTCTCGAGGAAGACCTCGCCCGTCGTGACTTTACGATTAATGCTATCGCTTTTCGGCCTAAGGACGGTTCTATGGTCGACCTCTACGAAGGAATGGCCGACCTACACGAAAAGCGCCTGCGGGCCGTCCGGGACCCCGACGAACGCTTTGGGGAAGATGCGCTGCGCATGATGCGGGCCGTGCGCCTGGCTGCCGAACTCGACTTTGTCATCGAGAGCGCCACCATGGCTGGAATCACTAGAAACAGCAAGCTTATTTCTCGTATCGCGATCGAGCGTGTAGCAGCCGAATTCATTCGCCTTATCGATTCAAGTGCCCCGATGCACGGCATCGCTCTCCTTCACAAGCTCGGTCTCCTCGAGGAGATCATTCCAGAATTTGTGGCGGCCGTTGGTTGCGAACAGGGAGGTATTCACGCCTTTGATGTCTTTGAGCATCTCTTGCGCACCCTCCAAGCCGCTGCCGATAAAGACTTCAGTACCGAACTGCGTCTGGCGGCCCTGTTTCATGATATTGGAAAGCCGGCCACCCGTCGCACGGGCGGAAAAAACAAGCATTACACCTTCTTTGGACACGAAGTAGTAGGGGCGCGCATGACCAAAACCATCCTGGAACGGCTTAAATTGCCCCGAGAACTCATCGACACGGTGGTTAACTTGGTGCGCTGGCACATGTTTTTCTCTGATCCCGATCTCATCACCCTGGCGGCTGTCCGCCGGACTATCGTGCGGGTAGGGGAGGACCAGATCGAAAGCCTCCTTAATTTGCGGGTCTGCGATCGTATTGGTACAGGACGGCCCAAAGAACAGCCATTTCGCTTCCGTAAATATAAGGCGATGGTGGACGAGGCGTTACGCGACCCTATTTCTGTTAAAATGCTGAAGATCAATGGCGATCGCATCATGGCCATTACTGGGGAAAAGCCGGGGAGAAAGTTAGGATATGCACTGCATGCACTGCTCGAAGAGGTGTTGGTAGACCCGGGGAAAAACACCGAAGCCTATCTAGAAGGCCGTGTAATAGAGTTATTTGCCATGTCCGAGACGGAACTTTTGGCGCTTGGTGAAGCCGGCAAAGAGAAACAGGCCGAGGAAGAGGCCGCGGCGCTGAAAGAAATCGCGCGGGAGCATAAGGTAGGGTAGTAGCTTTTGAACACTTTTGTGTGCCTTGGCGGAGCGCTGCCACTATTTTCTCAAACACTACCACCATGTTCTCCCTCTATAGGTCAAACCTGGTGAAGTGTTTGTCTAAGCAAAACATAGTCGTTACTCCGTCCCTCTTTGTTTCTGCTTATCCCATCGGTAGGTCAAAATAGGGCACATGTTGCAAATGATCTTCCTTTGCAGCTCGCCGCCGCTACTTTAAGCACTTTGAGGCGCAAAAGTAGCGAGGCGCCTGCATAAACAAAATATAGTCGCCACTTTGTGGCTCGTTATTTATGTTTAAAAAAGAGCCTGGGGAATCGAGAGGCAAGTGGTGCTTGTCTGCCGATTCCCCAGGCTCTTAGGGTGGGTGAGAGCTTTTTTGTTAGGGTCTTTTGACCCGAGGTGGCGCTACGTGAGCTAACCGACCTATATGCTCTCCACGTTGTTGGAAGTAGATTTCTCATGCAAGGGCTTTTTTATCAGGCCTTGTATGGATACTTCCATTGCTTCGCTACTTTTGTGGGTGGTGTGTGAACGTACTAGTTGGAGGTAATAAACTAGTTGGATTGTGGAACGAACTCTTTACGGTTCATTCCACGGTTCTTGGCTCAAGTTGCTTCAGCCGAGAACTATGGAATGACTGCGCGCCCTTTCTGGGCCTGCATAGATAGTATGTCTTTTATAGTAGTGTGTAAAGGACAAGTGTGTGGATAGCTGGGGATAGTTGTCCTTTATAAAGGACAACTTTCTATTTCCTACGTTTTTAGGTAACACCTGTCCACTCGCTGCTTGCAGAGAGCCCTTTCTACAAGGAAATCTCAATTGAAACCGGGCAGTGGTCGGAGCCCATCACTTCAGGGTGAATGCGGGCCGACCTGATAAGTGGCATGAGGGTAGGGGAGGCCATAATGTAGTCGATACGCCAGCCGACATTGCGCTCACGCGCGCCGCCAAAGTGAGACCACCAAGTATAGAAACCATCGCGTTTCTCAAACAGTCGAAACGTGTCTACAAAGCCCGCTTTGATGAACGCATCAAATCCAGCCCGTTCTTCGGCCGTAAAGCCTTTCTTCCCGACATTCTCCTTGGGTCGGGCTAAATCGAGTTCCGTGTGTGCCACGTTGAAATCACCACAAAAAATAACCGGTTTTTGCTCCTCAAGACGTTTCATGTACGCCACGTACGCCGGGTCCCAGTGCTGGCGCATCGGAATGCGTGAGAGATCGTCTTTGGCGTTCGGGGTATACACCGTGCTCACAAAAAACCCTTCGAACTCAACGGTGGTTACCCGCCCTTCGCGGGTGGTGTCACCGTAGCTGTCGGTAAGTTCGTACTGTTCCACAATATCCTCAGGGAGACCGTAGACAACATCCACTGGGCTTTCTTTGGTAAAAATGGCCGTGCCCGAATAGCCTTTACGCTCAGCCGAGTACCAATATTCTTCATACTCAGGCAAATCTACCTCTACTTGCTCCCGTTGGGCCTTGGTTTCTTGGAAACAGATGATATCAGGCTGGTGCCGCTCGATAAAGTCTTGCAGAGCACCCTTTTTCTGCACCGCCCGCAGGCCGTTGACGTTCCATGAGTAGATTTTCATACGCAGAGCTAGTATACCGTGGGCAAATGCCACGTGCTAGAATTACCGTTGTCGCTCGAGCCATTTCTCGCGCTGCCACATCGCTTGCCGACCGCGCTCCAGGGCCGCTAGGCCAGTCCTGCGGTCATCGTGGGACGATGACCGCACAAAACACCTCTTCTACGTTCAATTTATGAAAACCACCCACCGTCATCACATTCTGCGCTATTTTGCTAAAAACCTCGGGATTATCGTCGGCATAGTGCTTATTTGGCGGGGTATTTGGTATGTCCTTGATGAGCTCGACATACTATTGTTCGGTGGTAGCCATCTCTATACGGCACTGGCTGGCATCGTGGTGGGCTTCCTCATTCTGTACTTGCCCGACCACGACCTCAAAGAAATCGAGAAACTGTAGACGATACTCGCACTCCTCGCTAAGCCATCCCAAGTGGCGTATAATTAGTATATGCAAACAAAAACCCCGCTGTTGCTTATCGGAGCTTTGATTATCGTAGTTATTGGTGGTCTTTATCTATTTATGAGTCGTTCGACCGAACTCACTACCGATACACCAGACCCTTCTGACACACCTTCGACACCAGTGGTTACTCCCGAGCCAGTAGCTACCACGACGACTGACGTCACTCCCGCCGTCCGTGGTGAGAGTACGGTCATCGGCACTTCGGCCGGTGGGGAAGCGATCACCGCCTACCACTTCGGTACGGGTACCAAAGAAATTCTACTCGTAGGCGGCATCCACGGCGGCTACTCATGGAACACCGCGCTCCTTGGTCACGACATTGTCGACTACCTAGGTGACAACCCAGACGTTATACCGGAAGGAGTGATGGTAACCGTTATCCCAGCCTTTAACGCTGACGGACTTATGGAAACAGTAAAGACCACTGGCCGCTTTACCACGGCGGCAGTCCCCACGAGCGAAGCCGCTCGTATCGCCGGCCGCTTTAACGCCAACACCGTCGACCTCAACCGCAACTTCGATTGTGAGTGGGAAGCACAGGGCACCTGGCGGAGTCGCAATGTAAGTGGCGGTAGTGCACCTTTCTCAGAGCCTGAGGCAGCCGCGCTCCGTGACTATGTAGCCGATTACCCACCAACAGCTGTCATTGGCTGGTACAGTGCCGCCGGCGGCGTCTACGCTTCCAACTGTGGCGATGGCGTTTCTGCCGAGACGAGGGCCCTGATGCAGACCTTCGCGACCGCCTCGGGATACACCGCCCATGATGAGTTTAATTACTATGAAATTACTGGCGACATGATGAACTGGTTTGCTAAGCAGGACATCCCCGCCATCAGCATCCTCCTTACCGACCACCAGTCAACTGAGTGGGAAAAGAATCGCCGCGGCCTTGAAGCTGCTATGAAGGCAGTGGCAGCGCAGTAGCTAGCCGACCCCCATGCCGCCTCGCCCTCAGTCTTCTCTTAAGGCTTTCTCGGTACTTTTCTTTATCGCCTGTCTCGCCGTCGCCGCGGGCCTCTTCCTCCTGCTACGGCCGGCGCCGGTTGTAGAGACTCCCTCTGTACCCACCCTACCCGAAGCACCGCCAGCGTTACCGTGGCAAACCATGCGCGTCATCGGTTCCTCAGTCGAAGGACGAGCGATTGAAGCACACACGTTTGGGAACGGTTCTACCTCACTTCTGTTTGTCGGTGGTATTCATGGCGGCTATGAGTGGAACAGTTCATTACTCGCCTACCAAGTGATGGACATACTGGCTGCCGACCCCACACTCGTTCCACCCGACCTTACCATCCACATCATTCCTGTACTTAACCCCGACGGCCTCTCTACGGTAGTCGCCTCCTCTGGTCGCTTTACCATCGACGATGTCACCATACAAAGCGAGCGTGTGGCGGAGGGCCGCTTCAACGCGCGCGAGGTTGACCTCAACCGCAACTTCGACTGTAAGTGGCAATCAACCTCCACCTGGCGTGGTGCAGCGGTGAGTGCTGGCAGTGCACCGTTCTCCGAACCTGAGGCGGCCTCGTTGCGCGACTACGTGCTCGCGACCCGTCCACAAGGAGTGGTCTTCTGGCATAGCCAAGCGAATAATGTGTATGCTTCTGAGTGCGAGAATGGCGTATTGCCTGAGACCCTTTCCCTGATGCGCACCTACGCTGCAGCAGGGAAGTATGGTGCGGTAGAAAGCTTTGACGCCTATCCTGTTACTGGTGATGCTGAAGGCTGGCTTGCATCTATCGGTATTCCCGCTGTGACGGTCGAGCTCGAGGGCTGGCAAAGTACTGAATGGGAACGCAATTGGCCAGCAGTGACGGCGCTCTTTTCACTTTATTCGGAAGCGCAGTAAAAAACATCCGCCCGGATCACACGCGGCAAAGCCAGAAGTATGTTTATGGACGGACTAGTAAACAAAAACTGCTCGGCGGGCCAAAGTGGCCGCCGAGCAAAGCACATCGCAGTACTACCGTCCACGCAACGCTGCCACCATCGGAAAAATCTGGCAGTCGAAGCGAAAGACTTCGGGTGGACTTTCGCCCCCAAACGGCCCTCCCACCACGCAACACAGGGAACGCTTCCCGGTCTTTGTGATGGTGATTCTAAATCCCCGCTGTTCGCCAGAGGGGATAACAGATGCCGCGGGGAACTCCCCCTTGAACGTATGCGGGCCATGCCGTGGAATCCATTCGGACACCACCAGCTGAATCAGCAACATCCACAGACTCCCTTGCACCAACCCCGTCTCCGCATGAAATCCAGCATTCGCATCGCTGGAAAACTGGCAGAGGTAATTGAGGGCTGGTGCCGTCAGCGTCACGCGGACACAGATGGCGTCGTTGGTCTGCTGTTCGACTTGTACTCCGAACATTTTCGCCAAGCTTGTCTCTGGCACGCTCGGAATCGCCGAGATGTCTACCTGCAGAAAGCCGTTATCAGACGACATACTTTCTCCTCCCGAACAAATTGCGACCCTCACCCTACCGCGCCCGCCTAGCTACGTCAACACTTATCCGCCGCTCACAGTTGTTCCTCCAGAGAAACGGCATACAATTATTGGTGATTACTCTTTGGTTTAACCACTCAATTATTTTCACCATGAACGATATGACACCGCAGGCCCCGATTCCCATGCCGCAGCCCACTAACAGTGCACCGACCCCACCAAACCAGCCGTCAAATACCGTTGTGATGAGCGTGCTTGCGTATATTAGTATTCTCGTGCTCATCCCCCTCCTTGCCGCCAAGGATGATCCGGTAGTCAAATTCCACATCCGCCAGGGTCTCGTGCTCTTCATTATGCAGGTAGGACTATGGGCCATTGGTAACTACGCCTGGATGTTTCTCGGTATGTTCTACCCACTCCTTAATCTCATTAATCTTGGTATCTTGGTACTCGCCATCATCGGTATCGTAAACGCAGTGAAAAAGCAGGAGAAGGAACTGCCGCTGGTAGGAGGCTTGGCCCAGCATCTTCCTATTTAAGGAGCATTTTGATGGAAGAAGAAGCACCGTCCCGCCGCCTGACGGGACGGTGCTTCTCTTTTTCAAAAACCGGCCACCACTTGCCTCCCTCCAGCCCTTTCCCCACCCCTGTGGAGATGCATTGTGTTTTCCCCAAACTATGCTTTAATAGAAGTAGCGAAACTAACTCCCTTGAAGCAAGTAAATATTGAAGAGGTGTAGGAACGTTTTGTTGTTAAAAAAATTAAGTCAGTTTCAAACATGACCGGTACAGTAGTACGCAAGCAGCCAAATGGCTACGGATTTATCAAGCCAGACGATGGAAGTAAGGATGTCTTCTTCCACGCTCAGGCCCTCGCTGACGGTGTCGCCTTTGACGACCTGCCAGACGGTGCTAAGGTGAGCTTCGATGTAGAGCAGGGTCCTAAGGGTCCAGCTGCAGCGAACGTTCGCATCATTGGCTAATTGCCAATCCTAAAAGAAAACAGCGAGGTGGTTACGCCACCTCGCTGTTTTCTTAACGAGCACTAGGATTGACAACGTAATGACGTTGTCTATACTAGTGCTATGAACACCACCCTGCAAACACGCATTGATGCAAAGCTAAAAAAAGATGCTAAAAAGACCCTCGAGCGAATGGGGCTTGATCTTTCGACGGGGGTAAAACTCTTTCTCACCCAAGTCGTGCGCACGCAGTCAATCCCGTTTGAGCTCTTTACCTACGACAACGTTTCAGAAAAAAAGAAACAGGCGCTCATTCGCGACGCTAAACACGCACTCAAGCATGGCAAACGCTATAAGACGATTCAAGAGGCGCACCGCGATATTCTCAGTGAATAAACTATGTACGACGTTGTTCTATCACGAAAGTACAAGTCCTCACTCAAGCGCGTATGTCGTCACAAAGATTTTGATCAATCTCGCCTAGAACAAGTAGTAGACCTACTTTCCAAAGGACAGCCTCTGCCCCCGCAGTTCCGTGACCACCAACTTATTGGCTCAATGAAAAACTACCGTGAGTGCCATATCAAAAGTGACATCCTGCTTGTATATCAGATATTCCAAAACGAGCTCGTGTTACTCCTCGTTGATATTGGAAGCCACTCTGATTTGTTTGAGTAGGGATTGAAGATAGACCCTAGAAAAATTCCGTAATGAGTTAGGACACTGCATAATCAGCAGTACTATGAAAGGCATCAAGGATTTGAGTCGAGCGGAACGTTTAGAAATTGGGATCTTGCACGCGCGGGGCTATTCCCGTCGCGCTATTGCGACGGCCCTTGGACGGGGCAAAAGCACCATCGCCTATGAAATCACCAAGAACAGTGTGGCTGGTGTGTACCAGCCACTTAAAGCCGACGCTAAGGTACGGGTACGCAAACGACTGCGGCGTTTCCAGTACGCCAAGATTGAAGCCACCCCAGCACTCAAAGCCTTTATCATTGCTAAGCTCCAAAGCCACTGGAACCCTGACGAGATTGCTGGGTACATGGAGCAACACCCGAGACGGTGTCCCGGCTACGTCTCCAAGACCGCCATCTATGAGTGGCTGCGTACGGCACGAGGTGAGCGGTACTGCGCTCACCTCTATTCTGGTCGAAAACGCGTGAAGAAGCATCGCCCCAAAGCCAAACGGTCAGTGATCCCACACCGCATTGATATATCTAAGCGCTCCAAGGGGGCTAACCACCGCACACGGTACGGTCACCTTGAAAGTGACACTATCGTGGGACGGTGGGGTACTAAGGGTGGCCTTAAAGTCGTCTCAGAACGCAAGAGTCGACTGATCGGAGCGAAGAAAGTCAGAAGTATGAAACCAGCCGAGCACGCGGCCGTTGAAGTGACCCTCACGAGCACCCTCAAGGCTCGTTCCATCACGAGAGATAACGGTATTGAAAATCGTGACCATGCGCGCGTTGGTATACCTGCCTTCTTCTGTCATCCCTATGCCTCGTGGCAGAAAGGTGGGGTGGAGAATGCCAACAAGATGCTGAGACGCTACTTTCCCAAGGGGACCGACTTCAGTACGGTGACTCAGGCAGCGGTGGACCTGGCGGTCCACTTAATAAACGAAAAGCCCAGGAAGATCCTGGGCTATCGCAGTGCGCGGGAGGTGGCGCAGCGAAGTGGTATGATGGACAGTATTTAAAGTGGTGGTGTCCTAACTCTGGGGTGAATTTATACTAAAACATTTCTACGAAGTGCGCACCAAACACACACTTATTCAATCCAACAGAAAACCGCCCTCCAACGGTTTTCGTTGGGGGCGGCACGTATTGCTGGTGGCAGTAGGGAAGCACTACCACCTCAACTTCTTTAAGACAACGAACCAGCCGTCCTTCTCACCATTCTCGTCTCCCGACATCGAGAAGGTAGTATGGTGCACCCACTTCCACTTACCGGGAGGGGACTCCATCTCATCCACACTCTTCCAAACGCAACGTTCGCTAACACTGCGGTCAATCGCCTCGTACCACGCCTGGACCGTGCGGACAGGGTACCGGACGGTCAGTTCGCCCCCAAACAGCGACGCATTGACCACGCGCTGATCCACGGTCGGTGCCAGTGCCGGCACAACAAAGGCGAAATGACCCCCGCGATGCAGACAGCTGTAGACATTCCGAAAGGCAGCCACTAGGTCAGTTGCATGGTGAAGCGAGAAACATGCCGTCACCACGTCGAAGCCCCTCTTTTCTTCACGCACCTGTGAAAAATCATCCCATGATCCTTCGAAGACCGTGTTACGCATCCGTTCACTCTGAAGCCGCCGCTCGGCGAGCTTTGCCATGGTACGACATGGCTCGATACCATAGACCCACAGACCGTGAGCATCCAGGCTCTTGTGTTCCTTGTGATAGAACACAAGATCGAGCCCATCACCACAGCCCACGTCAAGTAGAGAATGTCCTTCACGTGCGTATCCCCGATAACGCCAATCGGGCATCAGGGAGTCGACGAACTTCCGCAGCAATTGCCGGCCCGGGTTCTCGTGCCGATCGCGCAGCTCGCAGTAGGTCTTGGCGACACCACCCTCGTACTGCTTCCAGCCCTTGTGGCTCTTGGTCATCTTTCTCTCCTATGCGCCCTCTGGCGCGGGTTGCGTTGTTAACGTTCTTCTGTCATTAATAGTGACACGAGCTTTACAAAGTGACAATACTGTTACGACATAGTATACTGACACTATATATTTGTTGAGTAAGTGTAGTATATACACGTGTCAAAGAATATTGACCTCTTAAGTATTTCAAACGACCTGGTGGCCTTTGGTATTGATGAAAAGGCCGGGCAGGTATACATCGACCTGCTACGTGGCGGGAACGCAACCGCTATCACCGTCAGCAAGCGACTCGACCTGCACCGCCAGTTTGTCTACAACGCTCTCGCCACCTTAGAAGAAAAGGGGTTGGTGGTGCGCGTAACGGGAAAGCGTCCCCTCTGGGAAGCCCAACATCCCCGCACCCTCCTCACGCTCGCCGAAGCGCACGAAGAAAAAGCCCGCACCCTAAGTGCACTACTCGCCCCACTACGCAAAACCACCGCAGCGCAAGAATTTGATGTAGCGGAAGGGCAGGCGGCGTTTCGTGGAGCCATGCTCGATCATATTCGTGCCACTCCAGCACAATCGGTGGTACGGATGATCTGCGGCGAGTGGCAACAGTACTTTAGTCGGGTCGGAGAAAGTGTACATGAAGAGTGGGAACGTATTCGCAACCAGAAACACATCGCCTTTAAACTAGTTGGTCCTCAGACCCTCTACCCACAACTAAAGGATGCGGCGCAACGACGTAAGGACACCACCTACCGCGTCCTTCCGGGCCTCGAAAACAATCTGGTTAACACCGTCATCTACGACGACACGGTCGCCTTCTATATCTACGGCGAACCACACCTCACCTTCAGTATCAAAAACAGCGCCGTAGCTAAAAGCCAAGCCCACTACTTCGACACTCTTTGGCGCCTGGCGAGCGGATAGGGAACTAGCTCACCAGTTGGCGACAGCATCTTCCCAGAGTCGCCGTTTTCATTTTCCCATAGTGAAACTATTTCAGTTTGTCTGCCGCCAGTTTCACTTCCTTTACCAGATCTACTTTTCTGCCGGTCATCACGAGTGCGTCGAGGAAACCACGAATGAGGCGTACCGGCTCGGGGGTATTGATCACGACCGCGCGTTCGCTTGCCCAATCAACAATAATAATCACTTCGCGGAAAGCAATGACGGCCACATCTATTTTCATAAACGCATCGGGTACGACGTACCCTACCCAGAGCTTGAAACGGGTGAGACTTTCGACCACCGCAGGGTGAATACGTGCCGCGCGGATATCTGCAAAGCCCGACTCCCCTAAAATACTTTCGGCGATAATCTCGCGCTTGATAGCCAGCGTGTGCCACTCCCGCATAAACTCATGCCCCACCTTCACGCGCAGTGTGTGAACCGCCGCGTTGCCTTCGAGGATAGTGAGTCGTTCGTGCGGATGAAGTTCAAGTGCCGAAAGGTAGAGGGCCTTGATAGCTTCGGTTCCTTCGACAATCCGCATGTCACCCGCCACACTTTCCAGTGACCCGAGGCGCTTGCGAAAGGCTACGTCACCCAGGCGCGACTGCCAGATCTTGCGTCGACCGCGAAGCTCATACGCCACCAGGTTGCGTTCATACAATTGACCAAGGGTGTAGGTGAGACTCGAGTGGGGAAGCGAGAGCACGTCAGAGAGTTCGTAGATTTGTAGGCCGTCATCATCACACTCCTCCAGTGCGCGCAAAACCACCACTTCGCGTGGAGACAGATCGAGCAACTTTATCTCATGGCGACTGACTTTCACACTCTCACCATACCATATAACGAATTCTCTCGTTATATAAACCTTAACAACATGGCTTACAGTAACGTTACTGTAGGTAGTTGCCTAAAAAACATGCGTACGATTGACAGTTTTGTATAGTGATTGCGTCGTTCTTTGACGGCAACAACGGGAGGGCCAGATGGCCACACGCACGACGACGATTCTCCTCCTCCGGCATCCGGAGAAGGATCCGGCGACCGGCAACTTGAAGGGGAGCGGCAAGAACACCTTGCACGACTTCCTCACCACCCTGTGGCGGATCGGCGGCTTCGATTCGCTCAAGCTCCTCGTGAGCCCTTTGCCGCGTGGTCAGCAGAGCATTTCGGTACTCGAGCGCTTCACGCGGACGATCGTCATCACGTGTACGGTGAGCACGAGCCCGCTCCTCCAGGGGTTGGCCGATCGGATCGACGGGGAGGCGATGATCGCGGAGCTGAACCAGCAGCTGGGAACCGCGGTGACGGCGGTCACTGACGGTCGTCCAAAGTACGAACCGCCGAGTGCCGACTTTGAAAAGCAAGGCAACCACCTGCTCATCAAGGAGTACTACGACCAGGAGTTTCCCGGCTGCCCGTTCACGCGGCGGGAGCACGGAGCGCAGATCGGTGAAATGGTACGCACCGTCGCGCGGGAAGAGCCGATCGGCGAGAAGACACTCGTGGTGGCGATCAGCCACTCCGGGGTCGTCGAGGACTGGCTCAAGACCGTCTACCTCGAGAACCACCCCAACATCACCGACGCCACGAAGGTGGGCGCCAAGGAGCTCGGCGGGCTCCTGGGCTTCTGCGAGGGGCCGATGATCACCATCACCTACGACAGTGACGGGGAAGCGAGTGCGATACTCGACCGCCGGCACTTGCGGGGCCTCAAGGTCTCGCTCGACTGACGAGCGGGCAGAGGCAGACGAGGGGGGGTGGCGGTCTCCGGACTGCCACCCTTCTTTTATTTGCACAACACAGCTATCTTCCAAACATCGACGGGATTATCTCTGGCCTTGTAAATAATTGACAGAAGTGTATAGTAGTTGCGCTATCCCAAGCAAAGGAGGGCCAGACGGTCATGGGATTGATCAAAGTTCTTTTACGTCGTCACCCGCCGAAGGACCGGGACGGCGACGTCACGGAAGAGGGTCTGCAGGCCCTCCACGACCAGCTCGTGAAGGAGTGGCGAAGCGGTGAATTCACCTCGCTCCGTCTCTTCGTCAGCGGCCACAAGCGCGGGGAGCAGTGCATCCCGGCGCTCCAGCGCTTTGCGCAGACCATCGGCGTCGATTGCGAGGTCAAGACCAATCCGCACCTCGTCGGACTGATGAACCACATCGACGGAGACGTGATGGGGGATTTCCTCAGGGAGCGACTCGGGAGCGGGTACACCGAGGCGGCCGCCACGAGTTTGCTCGTCGAGGAGCACTTCGAGCAGCTCCTGCCGGGCGCTCTCTTCACGGGCCGTGACCACGCGCTTGAGGTCAACAAGTTCATCCGAGCAATCGCTGCCAATCGTCCGGCGGATGAGCGGCCGCTCGTGGTGGCAATCAGCCACTCGGGCGTGATCGAGTACCTCCTCAAGCTCTACTACCTGGCATGCCGGACCTGGATTCCGGACCAGACCAAGGTGGGGGTCGAGGAGATCGGCGGGCTGGTGGATTTCTGCGGAGGTCCCACCATCATGATCAACTACTTGGACGCTGGGATCATCGCCAGCATCCCGAGCGGCAACCACCTCTGGTGGTCGCATATCAAACTCGACTGACGAACGATCGGGGGGTGGCGGTCTCTGGATCGCCGCCCCTCAAATTATTTATACTTTTATCAGAACGCGTATACTTTTCTTATGAATGCACGACACCCACAAGCCCTCTCCGCTGACGTGCGGATTATGTACGACCAGACACAGTACAGTCCGGTATGGTTTCAAGATCGTGCTGGGTTGTGGATCAATGAAGCCAGCTACTTTGCCATGCGCGACCTCTCTGGCTACGCCCCTGAGGGTTGGATCACCTACACACAAAACAGTCCGACCTCATGTTTCTTTGGCGCGTTTCCCGAAGACAGCTTAGAAGAAGAAGCGGGGGTGGGATTTGCTACGTTCAGTGACCCAACATTTGTTGCTCGATTTGAAGACGCCATTGACCACGCCTATGAACAAACGAAAGGCTTGCACGACCGCTACTTTGCCGAAATCGCTACTCGGGAGTCATTACTGCTCATAGAAAACCCGTCAACACTCGCAAAATTCATACGGGATGTTCGTACACTCACGACATTTATTATGTCGTACTACCTGCAGACCCAGCCACAGCGCTTTTGGCAATTTGAACGACTGTTGGCCGACCACCTCCCGCACGCCGATCTCGAACTTCTCTCCTCGACCGGTCGACGCCTCACGTATCTAGGCACCATCGACAGTCGTCTCGCCCATTGCGCTCACGACTTTGCCGAACAGTGCCGCCCACCCGAGACACTCTTTTCCGACAGCACAGTGTTTGAAACGACTTTGAGGGATGCGGTCGAGCGCTACGGGTTTTTATTTTGGGGATTAATTGGTGGCGACTACATCGACCACGCACACGCCCAGTCTCGGATTGCTGTATTACTCAATAATCCCGAGTTCCTGCAAAGCGAACGAACCAAGTTCATCGAACTTGAAGAACGCATCGAAGCACGCACTCTTCTGCTGGAGAAAGAAACCTCGGAGGTCTACCGCCATGCTGACATCATGGGTCACGTGTCGGTGATGCGTTTTGACCTACAGACCTATATGCTGTGCCTCCTAAAATATGTCGACACTATCATCGTCGCCATGAAGTCGCACTACGGGGTAAGTGACGTCGACATGAAGTCGTACACGGCCGACGAGCTACTCTCATTAATTGAAACCGGAACAACCGTTCCCACAGCACTCCTGCGTGACCGCCAACGTGGCTTACTTACCATCTACCAACGTGACGGGGTCACCCACTACACCGGGGGCGAGGCGACGGGACGCATCGCTGCTGTACTTGAAGCGCGCGCTGGAGAAATAAAAAGCACACAGTCTGTTAGTGGAGCAGTGGCCTCGTGGCCCGACCGCACCACGTCCACAGTAGCCGGTCGAGTCTTTGTTCTTACGAGCGCCTTTAATAACGACCACGAGCTGCTGGGTTTTGCTGAAGGTGACATACTTATCGCTACCCAAACCCATCCACATCTCGTGCCCTACATGAAAAAAGCGGCGGCCATCGTAACCGACGAAGGCGGCATCACCTGCCATGCTGCTATTGTTTCGCGCGAACTTAAAAAACCCTGTGTGATTGGTACGCGACTCGGCAGCAAGGTGTTTGTAACGGGGGATAGAGTGATACTGGATCTGGCAGCCGGCACGGTTGCCAAAGCATCCTGAACTACCCCTCCACGACAGCAAGTAAAAATCCGCCCGGCTCACCCCGCAACAAAGCAGGGCGATCCGCCGTTACTAATTATGCGTCCACTAACCCCCGTCCTAACGGGACGGGGGTTAGTGGACAAACTAGTAATAAAGTCGGCTCGAATCCGTCATAACTACTATGACTACCACCATCAAGCATAGTATTGGCTGCGCTTTTGTCGCCGCACTCTTATTATTAGGAGTTTTTAGTATACCTTCACCGGCTGAAGCAAAAAACGCCCCGCCCGTCATTACCGATATTAGTGAGAGCACTTCTTCCAGTAGCCGTATGTGCCCCCAACTGACACGCGGGCTCTCCCGCGGTATGCGCGAAGAGGCCCAGGTGCGCGCACTGCAATCATTTCTCGCGCGTCACTACACTTACGCCGAGAGTGATCTCGTGACCGGCTACTTTGGGCCTGTTACCGAAAGTCTCGTGAAGCGATTTCAAACCGAGCACGGCGTGCCAGCACTTGGTCTCGTGGGACCGCTCACCCGCAGTGTTATTGAAAAGGTCTGTGCCACTTTACCCGTCGGACCAACTCTCTCGATTAGTAGTCCCCACGGCACAGCAGTCTTTGCCGCCGGCGATGACATTGTGGTGAATTGGAATGTGGCGAGTACCGCGCCGACACTCGGTATGTTTGTACAACTTGTTACCGCCGACACCAAAGAAGTTGTGAAGTCGGAGTTTGTAAATTACGCCAGTGGCACCGCCACGCTCACTACTGATGAGTTTTGTAACGGCAACTTTTCTGACGCCATTTTCGGGAACTGCGAAAATCTTGACGAGCTCCTTGTAGACGGCAAACGTCCGATGAAAATGTATGCTGCGCTCTTCACTCCCAAAGATACCTGCTTTGGCTTCTGCGCCCCGACTACCACTACAACCACCATTGTTGCCAAGGCGATGAGTAGTACGTTTCATATGGTGGGAACAGTAGGCGATGAGTTTACCGTCACGCGCGCTACCGGCACCGCTCCACTCGTCACAGAATTCCTCATTGGCAAAGAAGGTGAATTTACCCTCGACTTTGGTGACGGACAAACCAAGCGCGTAGTTGTCCCAGGCATTCGCTGCATCACCACCCCCTGTACGACACCAGTGAAGTCGGTGCCACACACCTACCGACGTACTGGTACCTATACTGCGACACTCACCGAAACTGTCTTCAATACCTGCGAGCCCACCGAAGAAACGGTCTGTGCCGCCTGGTATTCGCGCGAGGAAGTCATCGGCACCATCACGATCAAGGTGGGTTCGCGGTAAAATCATCCGCCACATTATCCCTGCAGCAAAGCAGGGCGGAGGAGAATACGGACGGCGACGGAGTGTTTCACTGCGGCGGTGACTGTAATAGATATGAGTGATGAAAGCCGAACTCACCACTACGCCACTGGCCCGAGTTTTGGCCTTAGAGGGAAGGGGTCAAGCCCACGGGAGTAACATAACAGCCCACGGGTTTGACAGGTCGTCGAAACCTGGGTGTGACTTGCTTTTTTTATTAATATATGCTATAGTAGAAACAACCTTCGCTGGTTATACCGCTGCCGTTCTCCTTGCCTCACCCATGTAGGGTGCGTATCTACGGGGCAGAACGCAGCACTTACTTTCATTTCTATGTTAACAAAACGAGTTAAAGAGAACGTCCTTAAGGGTGTTCGCCGTCACGACAGTGATACCGGATCGCCTGAAGCACAGGTTGCACTTCTCACCCGTCAGATCGAAGAGCTTTCGACGCACCTAAAAAAGCATGCGAAAGATTTTCACTCACGCCGTGGACTTCTGCAGCTCGTCGCCGACCGACGCACACACCTAAAGTACCTCGAAGGGAAGGACCCTAAGAAGTACCAGGCAGTCGTGAAGAAGTTGGGCCTCAAGAAGTAAACCACTTACATCGCTCCAGTCTCTGGAGCGATGTTTGCTAGTGGGGTATAGTACTAGGCAGGGGATGATTTTTAAAAGTACTGACGTAATTTATTTTCATAAAATATGGGAGTCATCAGACACCCCGACCAACGCGTCGCCATTTTAATTGACACGCAAAACCTCTATCACAGCGGGAAGAATCTCTACAAGTCGAAGGTAAACTTTGGCAATGTTGTGAAGCGTGCCCTCGGGGGACGCAAACTTATTCGTGCCTTGTCGTACGTGGTAAACACTGAAAGTGGCGAGGAGCAGCCATTCTTTGAAGCCCTGGAAAAAGTTGGTATCGAAATTAAAACCAAGGACCTGCAAATTTTCTACGGCGGCGCCAAGAAAGCCGACTGGGACGTAGGGCTCGCGATCGACGCCATCAAGCTCGCACAAAAAGTTGATGCTATTGTCCTCGCCTCTGGCGACGGCGACTTTGTCCCGATGGTGGAGTACGTAAAGAGCCAAGGCTGTCAGGTAGAAGCAATTTCGTTTGGCCGCTCCTCTTCAGGTAAGCTGCGTGAAGTGGTCGACGACTTTATTGATATGGACGAATCACCCAACGAGTTTTTGATTAGCTACCGCGGTGGAGGTGGTGGCGGTGGTGGAACGCGTCGCGCCTCATCAGCCACCGGAAGTACGACGCGCGGCGCCAAGGCTGAACTGCGCTCACAAATTAAAAAGGTAGTGGGTACTGATACCGATTATCTGGAATAGCGGGTGGTAGAGAAAGTAGTGTACACGCGCGGCGGCACCTCTGGTGCCGCCGCGCGTGTACGTTTCTTTACACTCGCATGTTCAGGAGTCCCCAAAGCTGCCGACCGCCTTGCGGTCGGCAGCGAGTTTGTTATGCTCGGAGAGTTATTAATTTAATGTTTGACGGGGAGGCGCGCGCGTAGAGAGAGCGCCGAAATGATTCGCGCTTTTATACGCGCGCGCCTCCCACACACCCTATGCAGAAAAAAACCTACGAGGTAGAGGTCGGAGGGAAAGTACTGACAGCTGAGTTTAATGATCTAGTACCCAAGGCCAATGGCTCCGTGATGCTCCGCTACGGCGAGACGGTCGTGCTGGTGACCGCGGTGATGAGCGAGAAATCTGTTTCACTGCCATACTTCCCGTTGTCAGTAGAATTTGAAGAGAAGTTTTATGCCGCTGGCGCTATCTTGGGTAGTCGATTTGTACGCCGCGAAGGACGACCAAGCGACGAGGCGATTCTCTCGGCGCGCATTGTCGACCGCACTATTCGCCCGCTCTTTGCCCAGCACCTTCGCCAAGAGGTACAAGTGGTTGTGACTGTATTAGCGATCGGCGACGAAGACCCAGATATTCTTGGAGTGATCGGCGCCTCACTCGCGCTCGGAGTCTCGGACATTCCGTGGGATGGTCCAGTTGGCGTAGCGCGTATCGGGCGCAGGCGGAGTGATGGCGCACCTCTCGTAAATCCTCCCTACAGTGAACGAGGTGACGAGCGTAACGATGTCGAGCTCTTGGCATGCGGTAAAGACGGCACCATTAATATGATAGAGACGGCTGCCTTTGAAGTGAGCGAGGCCACCATTGTCGCTCTGCTTGAGGAAGCCCGCACGGTACACGCCACCCTCGAGGCCTGGCAGAAGCAGATTATCGCTGAACGCGGAGTTTCCAAACGTGCCACCACTGCGCCCAGCATTTTGCCAGCGCTGAGCGAACTCTTTACCTCAGAGTTTCACACCCGTCTGCATGAGGCGCTCTTCTCCGGTACGCCCGGGAAGCAGCATCTCTACGCAGTCAAAGAAGCGTTCCTCGCTGCCACTACGGCCAACCTGCCTGACGTCCCTCCCTCGGTGGCCGCTGATTTTTTTGAAGGCAAGATCGACGAACTCATTCACTACGGGGCAGTGGTAGAAGGCAGGCGACCAGACGGACGAGGACTCGACGAGGTGCGCTCCCTCTACACACAGGCCGGGGGAATCTCGCCGGTCTTACACGGCAGCGGCATCTTCTATCGTGGAGAGACGCACATCTTCTCTGCCCTGACCCTCGGCGGCCCGGACGCCGCGCAACTTGTCGACACCATGGAAGAGCGAGCGGTCAAAAAGCGTTTCATGCACCACTACAATTTCCCACCGTTTTCCGTTGGTGAGGTGGGGCGAGTTGGTGGACAAAACCGGCGCATGGTAGGGCACGGAGCACTCGCCGAAAAAGCGCTCGTTCCCGTCATTCCTCCCGTCGAACAATTTCCCTACACCATTCGCCTCGTGTCAGAGACACTCTCGAGCAACGGTTCGAGTTCAATGGGCTCAGTGTGTGCCTCGAGTCTCGCACTTATGGATGGTGGCGTACCCATCACACGGGCCGTCGCCGGCATCGCTTCAGGTGTTATGTTCCACGAAGGGAAGTACGCGCTCCTTACCGATATCCAAGGTCCCGAAGACGAGTTTGGCGACATGGACTTTAAAGTAGCCGGCACGAGCGAAGGGGTCACCGCCATTCAGATGGACGTGAAGGTCGGCGGCATCCCGGTCGCAGTCTTGGGTGAAGCGCTCGAGAAGGCGCGCGCGGCGCGGCACACTATCCTCGGCGCCATGGAGAAGGCAATCGCCGCGCCGCGCGCACACATTTCCCCGCGCGCCCCCGAGATTGTTACGCTCACCATTTTGCCTGAACAAATTGGCCTCGTGATCGGTGGTGGTGGCAAGACCATCAACGGCATTAAAGCCGACACTGGTGTCGATGAAATCACTATCGAAGAAAATGGCCAAGTCTTCATCACCGGGAAAGGGGGTACCGCGAGCGCGGCGGCCCTGCGTATTACCACCCTCACCAAACGCTATGAAATTGGCGAGCGTGTAGAGGCCACCATCACCCGCCTCGCTCCTTTTGGGGCATTTGCAAAACTCGACGCCTACAACGAGGGACTCATTCACATCTCTGAAATCGCGAACGTGCGTATTGAAACAGTTGAGGGACTCCTTACCGTCGGTGAAGTACTGCCAGTCGTGGTAAGCAAAGTGGAAGATGGAAAAATTGGTCTCTCTATCAAGCAAGCCGACCCCGATTTCTACACTCGTCGCACTGGAAACATGTAACAAAACTTTATTAACGAGGAGTGGGAAGGCTCTCCGTAAACCATGCGATACTAGTAGATGATGGATACTCCAACTCCAAATTCGCTGCCCGCTCTGCGCACCTACGCTCGTGATTTGGAAACCGAGCGTGCCCGTCGTGGGCTAGCGCCGGCACCCGTGAGCGATGAGCCCACCACACCCACGCCACCCCTTTCGACTGCGCCGATTGTGGTGCCGTCACGGGTAGTTGCAGCGCGTCCGAAGACACTTCCGCCACCGCAGGAAGTGGAGGAAAGACCGCGCACCGTGACACCACGGGCAGTGGTGCGCGACGACCCACCAGAAGAGCGCGCTGCCTCGGCCCAAGAGGCGCTCACGGAACACCTGAGTGCGATGCCCACCGTTGTACTGCCCTTTCATGAACTACGAAAGGGCATCACGACAGTGAATCGTTCGCCCTCACCCCCAAGCGAATCGCGTGTCGTGATTGAAGAGGACGACAGTGCTGGAACTATCATTACTGACACCAAAAAAAGTGGCTTGTCGTTTTTTGCCCGCGTACGCGAGGGTCTGCGCAAGTGGCGGAAGCGCCGTCGCGAAGCGAAGATTGCCAAAACGGCCACCACCAAGGTAGTGCCCGCCGCCGAGACACGGCGCGACATTATTCAGCGAGCTACCTCACAGACGGGCCGCGAAGTAACTGAAGACGAGTCCGACCTCCGTGGTGAAATTCAACGACGGGTTGACCCACCCCCCGAGGAAGAACTGCACACCACCTGGACGCCGAATACCGAAAGTGTTTTTCCTTTGCTGCCTGGTACTTCCACGACTGGCTTTAGCAATGTGCAGGTCACCACGCGTCCACGTCGTGGCCTCTCGCCGACGCCGCGTTGGGAAAGTGAAGAGGATGAAAGTGAAACCTCTCCCGTGGTAGAAGAAGTCGAGAAGACACCACCAGCTCCCGCCCCTGCCCCAACACCAGAGCCTGAGCCAGAACCGGTCGCAGTCTATGTAGAAGAACCACCGGTCAGTCCGCCAGTTGCTACGCCCGTGCCCGTCGAGTACGTCCGCGAAGAAGTAACTCCGGAACCTATACCAGTGACGAGTGCTGTAGAGGAAGAAGCACTACCTGAGCCTGAGATAGCACCAGTAGAGTTTCCTCCACGTCGCTACGCAGCGGCCGAGCCCGCACGCAGTTGGCGAACATTTTTCACTACCTCGCACATTGCTGCCGCAATTGTCATCGTCATTATAATTGGGACCGCAACGTTCTATCTCCTGCCGCTGTGGCAAGGAGATACTGAACCAGCTCTTACGAACACAAGTAACGGTCTACTTAACGTACCGCAGGGTGTGGTCGCGCTCTCCGTCCTTGAGCGCGACGCGCTTATGAATGCTCTCACCGCTGCCGATACGGGAGAGAGCACTACCGAACTTTCCGTCACCACTCCTACCGGCGCCCTAGTAGCACCCAGCCTCCTCACCCTCCTCGATCGCGGCATCGATCAAAACCTGGCCCAAACTGCCACCGCTATTGCCTTTGGTTGGTACGAAGGACGAACACCGTTTGTCGTGGTGCGCGTGAGTGACGCGCGGGCGGCACTTGGTGGCATGCTGCGCTGGGAAACCACGCTGCCTTCGGCGCTTTCTCCGTTTATAGTTTCCGAGCCCACCGCCCGCCAAAGTTGGCGCGATGTAACCCTGGATGGGCGAGACTTACGACTCTTTTCAAACGATGATGAGGTGACAACAATGGTGTACGGCTTTGCCAATGACACGACCATTGTTATCACGACCAATCAAGCTACCTTTGCTGCGCTGCGCGCACTCGTCGTAAGTACTGAAACGCCGTATACTACTGACATATGATAGACATCGCCACACAAACTGCCACACTTCAGGCCGAACTTGCCCGCTTAGAGGACGAGCTACGAGGGATCGCCACTTACGATCACGCCACGGACAATTGGGAAGCAGCTCCGGTAGGGGGAGAGACTTCTGAACCAGACCACAACGACGGAGCGGACGTGGTAGAGGATTGGAATGAGCGACGCGCTACAGTGGCCGTCCTCGAAACCGAATACCGTAACGTGAAGCGTGCACTGAGTAAAATCAAAATCGGTACCTACGGTATTTGCGAAGTTTCTGGCGAACCGATTGAAGAGGCGCGTCTCCTCGCAAGTCCGGCCGCCCGCACGTGTACTGCTCATCGTGAAGAGGAAGATCTCCTTTCACTGTAATCAATAGCCTATGTCGACGATTGCCCACACACTGACAGTTCAACCAAGTGTGCTCGGTGGGACCATCGTCACGGTAGAGGCAGACATTGCTCCGGGGCTCCACGCTTTTTCGGTGGTGGGCTTGGCTGGGAAGGCGATAGAAGAATCGCGCGATCGTGTGAGTGCGGCACTAAAGCACAGCGGGCACACTTCACCAAAAAGCCAAAATCAAAAGATTACTATTTCGCTCTCACCGGCTGACCTGAAGAAGGAGGGGCCGCTGTTTGATTTACCGATCGCGATTGCCTATCTAGCGGCGAGCGAAGTACTCACGCTCCCCAAGGAGGCGCCGCTTTTTGTCGGAGAACTTGGACTCGACGGTACGCTTCGACCAGTACGTGGCGTGTTGCAGGTGGCGCTCACAACGCGCGCAGCAGGCTACCGCACGCTCGTCGTCCCAAAGGAGAATGCTGCCGAGGCGGCGCTCGTTGATGACCTCACCGTACTCTCGGCGAGTACTCTTGAAGCAGTGGTGAATTTTTTGCTTGACCCTGCGGCGCACCCACTACCTACCACACCTCCAACAACTCTCGGGGAAGAATGGTTTGAAACTGCTGTCACCTTTGCTGACGTCCGTGGTCAAGAAAGTGCCAAACGCGGACTCCTCATTGCTGCCGCGGGCCGACACAATGCGCTCCTCGTTGGGCCACCCGGCACGGGGAAGACGATGCTGGCCCGCGCCATGCGCGGCCTTCTGCCGCCCCTTTCGCGCGACGAAGCACTCGAAGTGCTAGCGATTCATTCGCTCGTGGCGCCACTGACTGCCCCGACCACCGTGCCGCCCTTCCGCAGCCCCCATCACACCGCCTCACACACGGCGCTCGTCGGTGGTGGCACTAATCCACGCCCGGGCGAAGTCACCCTCGCTCATCGTGGTGTGCTTTTCATGGACGAGTTTCCAGAATTTCAACGGCAGGCGCTCGATGCCCTGCGCCAACCGCTCGAAGATCGTGTTGTTACTGTCTCCCGCGTCAACGGTACCGCGGTATTTCCCGCCGACTTTATTCTCATCGCGGCACTCAATCCTTACCGCGGCAGCGAAGACGGTACGAAGGACCTCGCGCGCGCCATGACAGACACCTACAAAGGGAAGGTGAGCGGGCCAATTCTCGACCGCATCGATTTGTGGTTGCCCGTCCTTCACGTAAGCCACACTGCCCTGACTGAGAAGAGCATTGCCGGAGAGGACAACACCGCAGCCCTGCGCGAAAACATCCGTGCAGCGCGAGAGCGGCAGGGGAAGCGCCTCGCCGGCCGTGGTATCAGCACCAATCACGCCATGTCCGTACGCGACATTGAGGAGACCGTACCACTCAGTGCGGCAGTCAAAGACCTTCTCGTCACCTCCGCCGGAAAACTCAATCTCTCACCCCGCAGTTTCCACCGCGTTATTAAAGTGGCCCGCACGATTGCTGATCTCGACGATAAAGACGATGTCGAAGTGCCACATCTCCTTGAGGCTTTGCAGTATCGGGTGAGGACATAGGTGGTAATAATGTTGAAAACAACGCGGCCCCTTTTAGGGCCGCGTTGTTCATGTCTCTTTATGTAAAGAAGGCTTGGTTAAAAGCGATGAGATGCAAGCCGGTTAGAACGGATTCTTGGCTCCACGCACCTCAAAGTGGAGATGACTGCCAGTCGATCGACCGGTGTTACCGACGTAGCCAATAGTTTCACCGGCGGCGACATAGGCACCCACACCAACGGCATTGCTACTATTGTGTGCGTAGAGCGTCTGGGTACCGTTACTGTGCTTCACCACAATGTAGTTACCGTAGCCACCATTCCAACCACCAGTCTTTGAAACAATTACTTCACCGGCAGCGGCAGCGCGGATAGCGGCGCCCGCGGAAGCAGCCAAATCTACTGCATTAAAGCCGTGGATGCCTTGGGTACGTAGCGCACCAGGAAGGGGGTGCACAAAGCCCGCGCTACTACCGCCCGACGCGGCTTTACCACCAGCACTCGCCACTGTCTTAGGAGCTGGCACGGTACCACCTGGAATGATGATCGTAAGACCTGACTGGAGCTCTGCGGCCGTAAGCTGGTTGTAAGCGAGGATCTCATCGGCATCCCCACTGTACGTTTTAGCAATCGAAGCAATGGTGTCGCCCTTCTTAATCTTGTACTGCACACCAGGAATCGGCAGGATAATAAGCGTGTCACCGGCCTTGATAGACTTGGCGCTCGCTAAATCATTGGCCCACAAAATGGTGTTGGTGGTCACGCCAAACATTTCGGCCACCATCGAAAGACTATCGCCCTCGCGTACAGTGTAGACACTGATCTCACCGCTCGTAAGCGAAAGGGAAGACACCTCGTCTTCACCTACCGGGCCCGATGCTACGAGCGCTCCGTTATCAACCATGATTTCTGCTCCGCCGAAGGGACCGACGGGGTTTGGGTTGGGTTCGGCTGAGAGAAGCGGGAGATCAACGGCAGCCGTTTGCGGGGAAGGGTCAGGTGGTTGAACGTGGCGCACTTCAGTAAAAAAAGAGGACAGCACACCGGCCTGGACGGTCAGTGGAATCGCGATACTCAGCATCACCATAAGCGGTAACACCGCTGGCGCGGCCCGGTGATCGGGGATATATGACGTCAGATGTGCCGATGGAGCGGGAGGTACGGGTTCTGACTCTTGAAAACTAGGTTGAATACGAAATGCTTTATGGACTCACTGCCACTCAACCGCTACGGAAATGTCAGAAACAAAAAGAGCGCGAACGCTCATTTCGATACCGTCTATTGGTACGCGGTAATTTTACCGCACCCACAGAGGGGGGCAATTGACGAGGAGCGACTTTTCCACTGCATCCCTCACGACGACTTTAAAGCCTTACGATGCGGGCTCTTTTACTCTATTGACATTACTTCAAAATAGTATCGGGATATACTGGGCCTTCCTAACTCAGGCTACAAAGGTGCATATGCTATAGTGGCCGCACTATGAGCGAGCCTGGCGAAGCACCATACCTCACGGGTCTTAATGACGCACAAAAAGCGGCGGTCTTAGCGATGGAAGGACCGGTCTTGGTCCTGGCTGGTGCTGGCTCTGGAAAGACCCGCGTTATCACGCACCGCATCGTGCACCTCGTACACCGCGGCGTGCCACCCCATGCTATCTTGGCCGTCACGTTTACTAACAAAGCGGCCAGTGAAATGCGTGAGCGAGCCACGGCACTCCTAGCGAAGTACCCTCCAAGTGATCGGGCTCTCCTCGATAGCGCGCCGGTAGTGACCACCTTCCACGCCCTTGGAGTACGGCTACTTAGGGAATTTCACGACGTCATGGGGCTGCGCCGACACTTCACCATCCTCGATCGTAGTGACAGTTTACGCGCCATCAAACAGGCACTCGAAGCTGCCCAGTATAACCCTAAAGAATTTGAACCACGCCGTATTCTCGGCATGATCTCACGCGCCAAGGGAGATGGCTTCACGGCACTTCGTTTTAAAGATGCGGCGAGCTCGTACCCCGAAGAAGTGGCGGCGACCGTGTGGGAGAAATACGATGCCATTCTTGCGAGCGAACACGCACTCGACTTCGACGATCTTTTAGGGAAGACCTATCGTCTCCTTAGCGAACATCCACCCGTCCGCGACGCCCTGACTGCCCGTTACCGCTATCTTCATGTCGACGAGTATCAAGACACCAACCGGCTGCAGTTTGACATCATGCGTCTGCTTGCGGGCGAACGTAATAATATCTGCGTGGTCGGTGACATCGATCAAAACATTTATTCCTGGCGCGGAGCCGACATCAAAAACGTGCTCACTTTCGAACGGGAATTTCCGGGCGCGCGCACCATTATTTTGGCTGAAAATTATCGCTCTACGGGAATCATTATTGCGGCCTCCAATGAAATTATCGCCAAGAACAAAAATCGCATTGAAAAAGAAGTGTTTACTAACAACAAGATCGGGGAGAAAATTAGTCTCTTTGCCGCGATGGGGGGAGGGGACGAGGCCGACTACGTAGCGCGTAGTGCCGCCGACCTCATCAAAGTTGGTACTGCTCCCTCGGAAATAGCTGTGCTCTACCGCACCAACTTTCAGTCACGTGTGCTCGAGGAAGCCTTTCTGCGTAACGCCATCCCGTATCAACTCTTGGGGACCAAATTCTTTGAACGGAAGGAGGTGAAGGATGTGCTGTCGTATTTGCGTCTCTCCCTCAACCCCGACAGCCAAGGGGATTTGGGTCGGGTGGTGAATGAACCCGCCCGCGGCATTGGTAAAGTGACGCTCCTTAAACTCCTCGAGGGACGACGTGAGGAACTCTCGGGCTCAGTGCGTGAGAAGGTCGAAAGCTTTTACACCATCATGCAGAGCATCACTGAAGCGGCAAAAAGCGAGCGGCCATCGGAAGTAATAAAATTTATTATGAAGCGCTCGGGCATTGAAGGCATGCTCAAAGACGAGGGGACCGAGGAAAGCCTCGAACGGCTCGAGAACCTGCGCGAGCTCGTGTCGGTGGCTACCCGTTACGATGGTCTACCGGTAGAGGAGGCGGTGACGGCGCTCCTTGAGCGCGCGGCGCTTGAGAGTGATCAAGATGAACTGAAAGACAAGAGTGAAGCCGACGCGGTGCGCCTCATGACCGTCCACGCCGCCAAAGGGCTCGAGTTCGAACATGTCTACATCACCGGCCTCGAAGAAGGGCTTTTTCCGCACGAACGGCTCGACGACGCTCGTATCGACCGCGAGGAGGAACGTCGTCTCTTTTATGTTGCTCTCACCCGCGCCAAGCACCAACTCCACCTCACCTACGCCCACCTACGCACTGTCTATGGGTCACAGCGCGTAAACGTGCCCTCATCGTTTCTTTCGGATATTAGCCCCGAGCATGTACAGCTTGATGAGGGTAGGCGGTGGGGGAATAGCTCAGGTTACGAAACCACCATTTATCTTGACTAAAATGCAAATTATTTGCATTTCCACTCCTCGCACGACACCGGCAGTACGTGTAGTATGAGGAATATGGCAGCCGAGCGCTTTATCACGAAAAAGTCCCTGGGGCAGCATTTTTTGACGAGTCCCGTCATTCCCGAACGGATGTGCGCCGCGGCTGCGGTGGGGGAGGGCGATCTTGTGGTTGAAATTGGCCCGGGTACAGGCGTACTCACCGAAGTACTCTTAGCCAGGGGCGCCAAGGTGGTCGCCATCGAGACTGATGAGCGCGCTATCACCCACCTTAAAGAACGCTTTTCTGGTGAAATTAGAGCCGAAAAGCTAGTTATATCGGAACAAGACGCCCGGGAACTGGACCTCCAGGGTCTTGGCCTTACGGACCACAGGTATAAGGTAGTTGCTAATATTCCGTATTATCTCTCCGGACTACTCTTTCGCACCTTCCTCGAGCACGCTCTTCAGCCCGCGACCTTGGTTTTTCTCGTACAACGAGAGGTAGCAGAGCGCATTGCCCGCGACCCTAAATCATCCCTCCTATCGCTTGGAGTAGCTGCCTATGGTGACCCTTCATATATATGTACGGTAAAGCGAGGCAACTTTAGCCCGCCACCTAAGGTCGATTCGGCGATCATTGCCGTCAGGAATATTTCGCGCGAACGACTCGCCGGCCTTTCTTCAAAAGAGTTTTTTACCCTGCTTCATCTCGGTTTCGGACAAAAACGCAAGCAGCTGCTTGGCAACCTAGCCAAACACTACGAGCGCAGTGAGCTAGAGCAGATTTTTTCTGCCCTTCACCTATCGCTCACCATTCGTGCTGAAGATCTATCATTTCAGGCGTGGCATGCGCTCGCTACAACACTTTTAGGCCCTTAATACACGGTCCTGGGGGAGAGTCTGTCTTGCACTTAGCGTGAGCTGCTATACTACACACATGCTACGCGGCATCAACGTCCGTGTGCTCGGTGCGACTGTAGTCGGCGTTGGACTTGTCTGTGCCGCTTGGTGGCTCAACACCTTAAACGCTACCGCCCAAAACAACCCAGCGGTCGCAACTGGCATTGTGGCTACTCGATCCGGTATTACTGTAACAGACCGCAATCGCGACGGTATCGAAGACTGGAAAGAGCCTTTTTTGACGGCCTCACCGGTTATTTTGAGTGACGATGTGGGCTCAAGTTCCCGCAGTGGTACGCTGACTGAGCGAGCGGGAATTAGTCTGATGGAGCGCTACTTACTATCACGTGCCTCGGGCTCTCTCGGTGAATCAGACGAAGCGCTGGTTGGTAGTGTGTCATCAGAACTGGCAGCTCAGATACAAGAGCAACCGTATGACCGTTTTGATGTTATAGTGTCCACCATTGAAACCCCCGCCAGTATCCGCGACTACGCCAACGCAGCTGCTCTGGCTATCACTTCAAGTGAAGGTAGCCAGATGACACACGAGTTACTCTTACTACAAAAATTTGTTCAAACTAGTAGCCCCGATGATGCAGCGGCGCTGCGTGCTAAAGCCGATATTTATCGTCGCTATCGTGACCAGTTTTTGGCCTTGCCGGTACCAGCATCGCTGGCAGATGAGCACCTGCAGCTTGTTAATGTTTTCAACGTGCTGGCTAACGACATTGATGCCTTTACGATGGTCGAGGCCGACCCGATTCGGTCACTCATTCACCTCAATCGCTACGAGGTGAGTGTCGAGGCTCTCGCTCAGGGAATGAAGGCAATGTACGACGCACTTGAAGATAATGCGCCGAGCTTTAGCGCCAACGACCCTGGTTTGTATTTTGCTAATTTTAGTGACATTCAAATGCCCGTGGCGACACCTACACCATGAAGATACTTAGCACATCACTCATTGCGTTGCTCACCTTCGTGTTTGTCACGGTAGCAGTGTACGTGCCTCAACCCGTCGAACGCCTACAGCCAAAAGTCGCACTGGCGCAGCTGCCGACGTTCGACTTAATGACCTGGCTAGCGTCGGTCAGAACCTCCATCGAGAGCACTATCAGTGCCTACACCGGCGTCGCCCAGTTGGCACTCACGTCTCGGCAGTGGTGGTGGGACACCGTTATTCGACCGGTTGGCTGGCACCTTGCTAAGGCTGTGATTTCCCAGATCATGCGAGAAACCATTCGCTGGGTGAATACGGGATTTCAAGGCAGCCCCGCCTATATTCAGGACCTCGGGCAGTTTTTAGTTGATGTGGCCGATGAAGAAGCAGCTGCTTATCTAACCAGTCTATGGAATGGTGAACTTTCCATTATTTGCTCGCCTTTCCGACTCGATGTGCAAATGGCTGTTTCGATTGCTTACCAGCGGGGATACAAAGGACAGCGGCGCTGTACGTTAAGTGGTATGCTCCAAAATTTAGAGGGTTTCATCCGGGGGGATGTTAATGCCGGTGGGTGGCCCGCCTGGCGCAGTGTGGTTCTTAACCCCAGTGTGTATACGCCGTACGGAGCCGGCATTTCAGCAACCGTAGGGTTGCACGCACGAATTGTAAATGCCCGTGGACAACAACTAACAATCGGCGGGTGGGGAGCAGGCTTCTTGTCATCACGAGTTTGCGATCCACCGCGCACAGTGCCCGGCGGGGGTGTAGCTCCACAAGTCTGCCGCATTGTTACCCCCGGGCAGGTAATTAGCAGCCAAATCAATCAGACGCTACAGCTGGGTAATGAGTCGTTGGTAGAGGCTGATGAAATCAATGAACTCATTGGTGCTTTTATGAGTCAAGTGGCTCTCCAAGCACTAAGTGGCGTGCGCGGGCTTTTGGGTCTCGGCGGTAACAGTCGGTATAAAAATCCATCGTTTAACATTGATATGTTCCAAGACGAACTCTATGGGGCAGTCAATATCAATCAAGCGGTCCAACTACTCGACGAATCACTACGTGCAACAAAACGCTATCTTGATCTGGCGGAAACTACTATTGACCGCTATCTCGACTCGTACACCAATGATCCCGAGGTGCAAAAACGGGCTGATGCGACCTTTAAAGAAGCTGCTGAAAAGGTCCTCGAACTAGAAAAAATTGCTTTAGCACTAGAGGAAGTCAGCCTCGCGCTGCAAGATGCAAAGACCGACGAACAACGGGTGACCATCTTAAAAGATCTCGCTGCTAAGGCAGCCGAGTTACCAAGCGATGACGAGGTTGAGACACAGGCCATTCGTTGGTCATATGGTCTTGAAGGTATGCGTCTAAAAAGTGACGGCGGTTCCCACCGCGGCACGCTCATGACTGCTCTTGAAAATGAAAAAAGCTACCTTGAACTCACGAACGCCGTTATTGCGCGCTATACGAACGACCAAGGAGGTAGCAGCGGAGCGGCCTATGCTGAAGCTCGCGAACTACGACCGGATATCCAAAATAATGTCATTGATCTCCAAAATCTAATTCTAGACTACGATGAGGCTACAACGCGAGCCGAGCGCGAGGCTGTGCTAATGGAAGAGTACCCTGAGATTAAGGCGGACTTGCACACCCCAAACGAAGTACAGGCCGCCGCCGACCGCTGGGGCATACCACTTGACAGTTTGAGCAAGAAAACTAACCAAACACCGCTCTATTCAAATTAGGTATGGTTACACGTTTCCATCGCCGCCGCTTCTTTTTTGGCAGTATCGGCTCTGTGGCGTATTTGCTTGCGGCTGCTGTGGTACTGTCCTTACTGCCCGTTGAGGTATTTGCGCAGGGTACCGGCACCCCGAACCCTCTTGGTGTCGCCTATGACTTCATTGCTGCCCTTTTGTGGTCACTCGTAGTGCAAGTCTTCGGCCTGCTTGTTTGGATCACGGGCAGCTTCTTGGATTGGTCAATTACCAACTACATCGTCGATTTTGGGCGAAGCTTCTCCGGCGGCGGACTTGGCATAGCGGTCAATAATCTATGGGAATTTGTTCGTGATATCTTCAACCTAACGTTTATTTTTGGGCTCGTTTACATTGCGTTGCGCCTCATTTGGGATGCGGAGAGTGCCTCGGCTAAGAAAGCCTTGATCAACCTAGTGATTGCAGCCCTCCTGGTAAATTTTAGCCTCTTTTTTGTCAAGGCAGCCATTGACTTCACCAATATTGCCGCTGTCCAAATAGCCCAGCTGGGCCTCGTAGACAGTGCTGGGCGCGCCAACGTGTCGCTGGCGTTTCTTGACAGCATGGGGCTACAGACAGTGTGGCAGGGGGGTAACTTTTGGCAGCGCGACACTCCTCACTTCTCGTACGTTTTTCTCGTGCTGATTCTTTTTATTATTGCAGCTTTCAGCTTTGCGGTCGGCGGAGTGCTCCTGCTTGTACGCTTTATTGCCCTCAATATTTTTATGATTCTCTCGCCGCTCTTGTTCCTCAAATTAGTGCTCCCCAGCCTGGGCGGGATGACCGATAAATACGTCAAGCAGCTTTTTTCGTACATTTTTTTCGCACCGGTTTTTTTGCTGATGATCTATATGGCCTTGCGCGTCATGCAAGCCATGCAGGCTGCCCAGAACACGCAACAAGGAGCCAATCGTAGCAGCCTGTTTGACGCTATCACCGGCTCGGCGGGAATCAGTGGCGACCCGGCGGCGGCTGGGGGCATTCAAGCATTTGCCACATTCTTCATTGCCTGCGGTTTCCTACTGGCTTCGGTGATATTTGCAAATAAGCTCAGTATTGCCGGCGCGAGTACTGCGATTAATCTTGGGAATAAAATGCGTGGTAGTGCACAAAGTTTTGTGGGAAGAAATAGCGTCGGTCGGTTTGGAAAATATGCTGACGGAAAACTTGAGGGTTGGGGCGTACGAAGCGACAGCTCCCTTCGAGGTATTGCCAAATCTGCCAAAGAAGCAAAGTTTGGTGGATCTACATCCTGGAAATCTGCTAGTGATGCTTCCGATGAACGCGATAGATTTATGGCCCGGAAGAAGGCAGTCGGCACTATTTCAAGTGCCGTTACAGCAGGTTCAGCAAGCGGAGCTACCCCTGATCAGAAAGTTGCCATGGAACGGGCAATCTCTAGTGCCTCTAACGAACAGGTCCTTAAAGTGCTTGGTGGCATGAAGGAAGGCTCTCCGGAATACAAAGCTTTTATTGCTAGTCTCTCTGCCCCCCAGTATGACGCTCTAATGAAAGCAAAGGACGAGGATCTAAATGATGGACAAAAGGCAGCCATAACTACTGCCCGCCAGGAATCTATTACAGGCTCCCTGCAGGAGCGGGCTCGTACAGAAGAAGCCAACAAGGCTCGAGATACTGTTATTGCTGCTGGTGGTACAGCTGCCGCTGCGGAAGCTGCGGCGGCAGCTGCACGCACTGGCATGAGCGACGACGCTGCGCTTGATAAAGGACTTAAGAAGGCCAGTTCTAGTCAACTTAAAGTTCTTGGGGAACGGAAACTTACAGAGGACCGCGCCGCAGGCATGTTACCACTCGCCACCGAACTCACCTTTAGCCAAATTGACGACATTAAAAAGAGTAACGACTTTACTGAAACTGAGAAGGAACGAATTATTAATATTCACACTGCCGGCTTAGTAAGCGCATTCAACACAGCTGCCAGTATGGGTGGCATACCGGCCTTCTTAAACAAATTTAAAAACAATGAAGAAATTGCTAAATTACCAAAATCCATCCTCAATCGTGCTGAAATTCGTAATCACTTGACTGGTGGGGCACTGGGCGAAATTGCCAAAGTACTTAATGCTAAAGAAAGAAAGGAAATAAGGGACCATATTATAGCGGCGGCCGCCACACCTGCGGGACACATTGCACATGACTGGCTTACTAACACTCCTCAAGGCCGTAGCTTCTAGCTCTTATGTCACCAACAGAACAAGAGCGCCATAAACGCCACACAAATGGAACACCCGCACAAAAATATTTGTATGGGCATGTTGGTGCTGGAAAAAAACTACGAGAAATTTTTGTAAAAAACGGATTGACTGAAGATCAATATAGCTCATACGCCTTAATTATCGGTGACGTTATTCTAGGCTTTTATCCTCAAACGGATTTGCCTCGACTTCTGAAGGAAAGTCTGGCTATTTCTGATGTACAAGCTTTGCGTATAACTGCCGACTTACTGGATTCTTTGGAGCCCCTCAATGATTCTAATTGGCAACCGCCGCAAGAAGAGAGAACTGCTGATAATAAGGCATCGGTTACAGTGACTGCGGTACCGCCGATACCATCCACTCCCGTGGCGACCACTACCGTAATGGAAAATGATATAGCTGAGGCTGAAGAAGCACTGGCACGCATTGCACCATCCCGCACCATGGCGCGGGACATGGAGGATCTCCAGAGCCAAGAGCACCACGACGCATCGGTACATGTTTCAGAACAGCCAACCCTGCTGCGCCCAGGGACACCACGTAAGGGAGGCGACGTACCACAGTGGGAAAGTGCTGAACGAAAATAGGTAACAAAGCTACGTGGTTGGGGATACACGGGCGACGGTGAGGCAGATACCTCACTGCCGCCCGTGTATAATGTAGTCGTATGCGTTTTGACGTGCCACAGTTCATTGAAATCGAAGACAAGGTCTTTGGCCCCTTCACCTGGCGGCAGTTTATCTATCTAGGTGGCGGAATAGGGATGGGAGTAGTACTCTTTCTTACTACCCCCTTTTGGGTGTTCGTACTTTTAGGCATACCGCTTGGAAGCTTTGCCCTAGCTTTAGCCTTTTACCAAGTCAATAATCGTCGTTTAGAATATTTCCTCGAAGCAATGTTCCTCTATTTCAGCCAAGCCCGTCTCTACCTCTGGCGACGCCGTGGTGAAGTGATGTACACCGCTGCACCAAACCACAGCGAGGAAGATCTCCTCCTTAAAGATATACCGGCATCACACCGACCACGACTCTCTATCACCTCACTTGCCCGCTCGCTTGAAATGCAAGCGCTCCAGAAAAAAGAATAACCATGCCAAAAGCTACTCCCGCCAGCCAAGACTTTGTCACCATTCGCGATATTCGTGATGGGGTAGTGATCCTAAAAAGCGGGCAGTTGTGTCGCATTTTATTAGCCTCTTCGGTCAACTTTGCCCTAAAATCGCAGGACGAACAACAAGCGCTTCTGCTCCAGTTTCAAAACTTTCTTAATACCCTCGACTTTAGCCTCCAGATTTACATTCAATCGCGACGCATGAATATTGATCCCTACCTTGATACTCTACGGGCGCTTGAGGAGAAGCAAGACAACGACCTCATGCGCGTGCAGCTACGTGAATATCTTTTGTACATCAAAAAATTTACCACTGACAACAACGTGATGGCAAAAAGCTTTTTTGTGGTGGTACCTTATACAGCTGCTCCCCTCAATATTTCTAAAAATTTTGGTGCCATCCTTTCCAAAGGAAAGGGCGCGGTAACCGGCGAACTGCGTTTTGAAGAGCAGCGACTGCAACTCGACCAACGAACTGCCATTATCGAGCAAGGATTGCTACAAATGGGCATCCGTACGATTGCGCTCGGTAACGACGAGTTGGTGGAGTTCTTTTTCCACGTCTACAACCCAGGGGAGCCAACCGCCCACGCCCCAGTGGCTGATCGTTAATTATTTGTATGGGACTCTTTGACATCTTCAGAAGCAAAAAGATCAGCGAGGGTATTACTGACCCAGCTGGCCACCTCCTTACAATTACCGACGTTATTGCTCCATCAGTGGTGGAGATTAGTCCCCGCAACATCAATTTGGGTGGTGTCAGCGCTCGGGTGTTTTACACCATTTCCTACCCGCGCACCCTTACCGATGGTTGGCTACAGCCCGTCACCAACCTCGAACGCGAGCTCGACATCTCGATCTTCATTCACCCCATCAATACCGCCGACATGCTGAAGAAGCTCCAAAAGAAAGTAGCCGAGGTGCAGAGTCAAATCAGCATCAAGGCCGAGCGGGGGGAAGTGCGTGACCCCCAACTCGAAGCCGCCTACCAAAATATCGAAGATATGCGTGACCGATTGCAACAATCGGAAGAAAGAATCTTTGACGTCGGCCTGTACATTTGCCTCTATGGCACTGACGAAGCAGCACTCAATATCGCCGAAAATGACCTCAAGGGTCTCTTGGATTCCCGCCTTATTTACGTTAAACCAGGCTATTTTGAACAAGAAAAAGGTATGCAGAGTATTGTTCCCTTAGCCAGCGACGGGCTGCTTGTTCACAACAAGTTCAATTCTTCACCGCTATCAAGCTTCTTTCCCTTTACCTCATTTGACCTCACCTCCGACACCGGCATTATGTACGGGATCAATCGTCACAACTCCTCGCTGGTTATTTTTGATCGCTTTAGCCTTACCAATTACAATTCGGTTACGTTTGCTACCTCAGGGGCAGGGAAGTCGTATGCACTCAAGCTCGAAATTCTCCGCTCTCTTATGTTCGGCACCGAAGTGATTGTGCTTGACCCCGAGCGCGAGTATGAGTATCTGGCCGAAGCGACTGGCGGACGCTTTTTCAACATCTCGCTTTCCTCTGACCACCATATCAATCCGTTTGACCTGCCAGCACCCCAGGCCGATGAAAACCCTAAAGACGTATTGCGTAGCCATGTGATTGAACTCATTGGTCTCTTCCGTCTCATGCTTGGCGGTCTTTCGCCGGAAGAGGAAACGATTGTTGACCTCGCTATTAACGAAACCTACGCCCTTAAGGACATCACGGGTGACGCTGACTTTGCGGGACAAGAACCACCTCTCCTTTCCGATTTTGAAATGGTACTGGCTGGCATGGAAGGAAGCGCTTCACTCATTTCACGACTACAAAAATACACCTCAGGCACCTGGTCGGGCTTTATGAATCAACCTACCAACGTCGACATCAACCAAAAGTTTGTGGTGTTCTCGCTCCGCGACATGGAGGACGAGCTTAAAACCATCGCCATGTATATCGTGACGAACTTCATTTGGAGCGCAGTGCGCCGCCGACTCACCAAACGTCTTCTCGTTATCGACGAGGCATGGTGGATGATGAAATCTGAAGATACAGCTTCGTTCCTTTTTAGTCTCGCGAAGCGCGGCCGTAAATACTACCTTGGTATAGCAACCATTACTCAGGACGTGGACGATTTCTTGCGCTCACCTTACGGGGTCCCGATGATTACAAACTCGAGCCTCCAGCTTCTCATGAAACAATCCCCGACAGCGATTGATAACATTCAAAAAACCTTTAATCTGACGGACGAAGAGAAGTACTTGCTCCTTGAAAGTGGTGTGGGGGAGGGCATCTTTTTTGCTGGCCTCAAACACATTGCGATCAAGATCGAAGCTTCTTATACCGAGGATCAAATCATCACCTCTGACCCCTCACAACTCCTCCAGATCCGCAAATCGCGTGACGAGCTACGCGCTAGTCGGGGCTAAGAGTCGTTCGTAGTACAATGAGGACATGGCTAGGCCACTCTCCAAAGCAGAGCTAGAAAAAAAGGCCGTGCCTGATTGGCAAAATACGGTAACGGTTGATCGCGGAAAACGTGCCCCCACTGGTACACCTACGAACAAGCGTTTTACTGAGGACCAGAGCAAACGCCTCACGGGGGAACGTTTACTAAGCAGTGAACAAAATGTTTACGCACAAACGGTAGCAGAAGCGGAAGTGGAGGAACGCAGACGCTACCAGATCGAGCTGGCGCAGGAGCGCGCCCACCTAGAGGCGCGGAAGGCTGCCTTACGTCAACAAGAAGAGGCGGCGCTGATTGCGGACCTGACTACCCACGAGTACAGTCAGGGTGTTGTTCCGCGAACTGTTGCCCTCAATCGACTCCACTATCAAAGCCTGACACGCCTTATAATAACGCTCTATTTGTCGTTTTGGGCAAGTGTACAGATAACAATCGCGGGAATTGCTCTTGCGTTTCTGGCACTTGAAATATCACTCAATGCCTCGTGGCTCGGACGGCTAACGCTCAGTGTCCTTGGTTCCGCGACCAGCCTGTTTAATGGTATCTTTGGAACCAACTTTACTGGTGGGTTTCTGGGCGCTGCAATGGCAGTCCAGATTGTTTTATTAGGTATATTTTTGTTTATACTATTTACTGTAGTGGTCGTTTATATTTTATGCCACCAGCGGCCGCTATTTGGTGAGAAGAGTAGTTTAAAAATCGGTTTACTGCTACTTAGCATCGTGGGGTACGCGGTGCCTATAGCAAATCTGTTTCCCTGGCTCATTTTTTATCTTCTTGCGATGCTACGCTATCCGCGGTAGTAGGGGGTAAGTACTGCACACTTAGCCCCCTGACTTTGCTATGATTAGACCAATGAAACGCTTAGGTATTCTCTACCTTGTTGTTAGTGGCATATTTCTCCCCCATCAATCTGTGGTTGCGCAATTGACGCAGCAAGTAAATGACGGTGCACCAAAAATTATCATTTCACCTGCACTTCCGCCGCCGCATACTGCTTTCACTGCCCAGATTGATGACTATGCTGCTGGTGGAAGCGGTGGGGGTATTCGTTGGTTTGTTAACAGCGTTGAACGCCGCGAATGGCAGAACGAACGGAAAATAACACTCACGGCGCCCGACGACGGTCAGTCGCTTCAGATAGTAAGCTATACTGAAAACGGTAACGGTCTTATCAATGAGGCCCGACAAACTATCACGCCTCGCTATCTCGACTTAATTGTTGAACCACAAACATACGTCCCCTCGTTTTATGGGGCGCGAGCTGTTCCGAGCCACGGCAGCCAAGTCAATGTTACTGCACGCATGGAAAGTGGTGGCGATCTAGCTGAACTGGTCTATACCTGGCGTGTCAACAACAAAATACTGTTTGACGGCCCAGTACGTGGGCGATCAATGGTGTCATTTGTTATGCCGTGGGGGGATGCCTATGTCGAACTTGAGGTTGAAAAAATTGGTGTAGGGGTCATTGCAGAACGAACAATCTATCTTACAAATAGTGATCCTGAACTACGTTTCCATGAGGAGAGCAGTTTGCTTGGCCTTAGTCCGTGGCCGATCACTGATCTCAATTTGATCTCGCAAAGCACCACTATTACTGCCCACCCCTACTATCTAGATATCTTAACTTTTAACGAACCTGATATAGCTGAGTGGAGTATCGGTGGCATACCTAGTATTGGTAGTGATAACAACCCTTACGCGATAACAATCAGTCGCAGCAATGTAGAGGGCTCTAGTAATGTATCATTCCATGTTCGTAATACCACAAATGTCTTGCAGGGCGCACAATCTGATGTGGTCGTCAGTTTCTAGGTATGAAAAGACTACTTATCCTACTCGGATCAATAATCATTCTCATTCTTTTGGTTGTAGTGTGGGCGTACGTTATGTTTTTTGGGACTCCCGAATCAGTTGATGAACTTCTCACTGATTTTAACTTTGGTGACGGCTCACCAACAAATTCCCTGGCACCAGTACCACCTGACACTGGTGCTGGTGTTAGCACCGCCACTTCGACGCCCAATCGTTTACGACAACTCACAACTCGTCCTGTGGTAGGGTTCCGTGAACTAGTGCCCGCAGGTACCGGTACAAGCACTGGTTCCCGAGTACGCTACGTAGAGGCGGGAACGGGCCACATCTATGAGATTAACCTAGACAACGCTATCGAGGAGCGACTCTCCGGAACGACAGTATTTGAAGCCTTTCGAGCCGACTTTTCAGCTGACGGGCAGTACGTGGTTATTCAGTCTGGCTACGGTACTACCAAAACAACCACCATTGGTACTTTAGGTGAAGCTAGTGAACCGTTGCGACAGTTTACCCTTAGTGGCCCAGTTACTGATTTTCAAGTGACCACTGGTGGCGAGCTTCTCTATGCCGTTCGCGGACAGACCACTTCCCTCCACGCCATGACTTTGCCCCGAGGCGCGTCGCGCATACTGTACACTCTACCATTTAGAGACGTCGTGGTCGTGTGGGGTGATACCGCGTCTGGGCCACACCTTGTCTACCCAAAGCCATCGTACTTGCTAGAAGGCTATCTCTATGAGCTCACTAATGGTCGCCTCAAGCGGTTACCTTTAGAGGGATACGGGCTGACGGCAGTACTGGCTGGGAGTCGAGTGGCTGCCAGTGGTCAATTTGACCAAGTTCCGTACGAGTCACTTATATTTGATACGGCCCGCCAAACCACCGGAGTGGTGCCAGCTGTTTTTCTGCCTGAGAAGTGTGCTGCTGCACTCACTACCGACACACTCTGGTGCGCCGTTTCTAATCAGGAGGTGGCTTTTGGTTTCCCCGATAGCTGGTATCGGGGTGATCTTAAAGACAGTGACAGCTTGGTAAAAATAGAAGTGACTGAGACAGCGTATGAAACAAGTTACGTACTTGACCTCTTGGCCTATAGCGGCCGTCTTGTGGATGCTGTTGATGTTCTCATAAACTCTTCGGAAGACCGCTTCTATTTTAAAAATCGTTATGATGGTACTTTGTGGATGTATGCACTTAACGAATAACCAACGTGGGCGGATGTTTCTCCTGCCACTTGTCGTGGTCCTCATTATTGCTGTACCACTCGATGTGTTGGCGCAACAACCGACCGTACTGCAGTATCAGCCGCTGGTAGGTATTCCTGGGGTGAGTAACGCCGCCCAAAACTTTGGTGACTATATCAACCAACTCTACTTTCTTTCTATCAGCATCGCTGCCCTCCTGGCAGTTATAAAGATTATTTTGGCAGGGGTGAAGTGGATGCTCACTGACATAGTGACCAGCAAAGCTGACGCTAAGAAGGATATTTGGGGGGCGCTTTTGGGTTTACTGCTGATTGTTTCAACATTTATCATCCTACAGACCATCAACCCAAACTTAACCCGTCTGCGCATTTTTGAGAGCCAGCCAATAATTCGACCAGTGGCTGCGCCTGCGCCACCACCCCAGCAACCTCGGGGCAACCCTATACCTTTAGGACAACGTCCAAGAGCTGAGGCATGTGCTCGAGGTGGGGGGACATGGGAGGTAAATGCTGGAGGTGGGCGCTGTATAACACCAACTCAACCTCCAACTTAAGATTTACCGGTGCTGCTTAATGATTAATTCCTGCACAATTGCCACCAGGTTGCTCACTACAAAGTAGAGCGCAATAGCCGCTGAAGTGGTGTAACTAACAAAGAAAATCAGTGGTGGAAGGAGGTATTTCATTTGCACTTGCATCATGCGCATGATGTCGTCTTTCATGTCGGGGGTTTTACCTGGCTCGGGGGCAGGCAAGGGTGGCATAGCAAACTTTACCTGGAGAAACTGCGTCGCGGCGGCAAGGACGGCCAGGAGCACACTAGCCTCCGTAATATCAAGGAGGCCAAGGAAGTTCATATTCACTATCTGTGGCACTGGGATAAAACCATACAGGAGTTCAACATTAATCGCCGGCAGCGCCACACCACCACCGCTATAAACAGCAAAATAAAGGGCAATGAGGATGGGAATTTGAAGGAGTACCACAAATATACCCGCAAACGGATTAAGGCCGGCGTCACGATAGACCGCCATCATCGCCTTCGCCTGTTCTTCACGGTTATCCTTATGCGCTTCCTTAATTTCATTTAACTTTGGACCAATTTCGCGCATGATGCGCTGGGTTTTTACCGCTTTAATGGACAGCGGGAGGAGGATGGTTTTTACCACCACCACGAGCGCAATAATGGCAAAACCGACGTCACCGCCGGGAAGAATATCGATAAAAAAAACCAGTCCGTTATAGACCGGATCAAAAAAGAAAGTGTGCCACAGATAAGAAAACATGGGCGTATTCTATCGTTCTTTTGTGGTACGGCCAAGGAGGCTACGGAGGGCTGAGCGCTGAGCGGCGCGGCTTAGGGCCACCAACGGGGGCTTCGTAAGTACAATATAAGCACTGGTGGCGCCAGTCCTGGCGACCTCGGCAAGCTCCGTATAGAGACGGCGGCGAATGGTCGCCCGTTCATGGGCACGCTTACCTACCTTTTTGCTTACTACCACAGCGGCCTTAAAGGTGGCCTGGGGCTTATAAATCAAGGTTAGTTCGGGGCTATGAATACGTCGACCCACTCCAAAAACCTGCGTAAATTCTGTCCGCGATAGCCGCAGCGACTTTGGAAGCATACCTACTCAGTATAGAGCAAAAAAAGCTCTCGCGAGCTTTTTTGGAAACAACTACCGGACCTTCTTCTTAACGGTAAGTTGGGCACGGCCCTTGCGGCGGCGTTCGCGCAAGATCTTGCGGCCGCTCGTGGTCGCACTGCGCACAAGAAAGCCGTGGGTAGTGGCGCGCTTACGCTTCTTCGGCTGATAGGTTCGTTTTGACATGACTATTGGTTAGTTGCCACACTATACAGGAAATAACCAGTAGTTCAAGCCTTCATTTACTGATGGGCTCTATAACACTATGCCGTGTCGTATCTGCTGGGGCGGAGTCTAAAACAACACTACACGATGTCGCAAAGGAGGAAATAGTGGAGCGCACAACACAACGACACTCGTTGTTACCTTTTCAGTACAAAAGTGCTTAGAGCCTTGCCACTTATTCACACGTTATGCACAGTTGCACGCTTTGTTGAAAAATCTCTCTCATTATTTTTTAAAATTGGTGCACGAGTTTACAGTCCACTACTTGCCAGTATAATGCTCTGTACCTGTAGCTGGATATTGTACTCATGAATCCACTTTCTCATCCCACTCCTACTAGTAGCATTGTTCGCACTGAACATATTGATGTTAAGAAGTTATGGGATGATGCGCTCGTAAAGATTGAACTCGCCATCACTCCGGCCAACTTTAAGACGTGGTTCCGTGACACACACATCGTTACTATCGAAGACAGCACCGTGACGGTAGGAGTACCGAGTGTGTTTGTGCGCGATTGGCTGTCGGATAAGTTTCATTCCATGATCCTTAAGACACTGCGTGATCTCTCCCCCTTTGTACGTAGCGTTGAATACGCTGTGGTACAGCGCTCAGAACGCAAACACGAGGGTTCTAAAACCCAAACTGTTAATGCTGCGCTGCCCCTTGAGGAGTACTACATCAATAAAAGCGACAATCTAAACCCCCGCTACTCCTTTGAAACCTTTGTCGTAGGGCCGTACAATGCCCTAGCACACGCTGCTGCCAAAACAGTTACCGAACGCCCTGGTATTGCCTACAACCCGCTCTTTATTTATGGCAAGACCGGTCACGGCAAAACTCACCTGATTCAAGCGGTAGGGAACCAAATCAAAAAGACCGGGAAAAAGGTCTTCTACGTTACGAGCGAGCGCTTTGCGGTTGATTATATGAACTCGCTGCAGAGTGGTACTGCCAATAGTTTTAAGGATAAATACCGTCAGTACGATGTACTTATCATGGACGACGTGCAGTTTTTGGCTACCAAAGAAAAGACGCAAGAGGAACTCTTTCACCTCTTCAACACACTCCACGACACCAATAAGCAGATCGTTTTTTCAAGCGATCAACACCCCGCTTTGCTCCAAGGCCTCGAGGAGCGCGTGCGGTCACGTTTTGTCCAAGGAATGATTGTTGACATTCCGAGTCCCGATCCCGAGTCACGGGTAGCAATTTTGCGTGCCAAGGCGGCCCAAAACAGTATTACCTTATCTGATGACGTGGTTGAGCACCTCGCTCACACGATTGAAGGAAACATTCGCGAACTTGAAGGAGCTCTCAACACCATCATGTGTCAGACTCAGCTGCTTGGCCGCACGCTCGCCCTTGATGAAGTAAAGTCGATCATTAAAAACAACTCCCGACCACGAAAAACCTTGGCTATTTCAGACGTTGTCGATAAGGTAGCCCGCTATTACGACATTGATCAGGCTAGTATTTACGAAAAGACCCGCCGCAAGGAAGTCGTCCGCCCCCGACAGATCATTATGTACATCCTGCGCGAGGACTTCCAAGTATCCTATCCCGCCATCGGCAAGAAGCTGGGCGGACGCGATCACACCACTGTCATCCACTCCTGCGAAAAAATAAAGGGAGAAATCAAGGACAACCCCGAATTAGAAGAAGAGATCACCCAAATTCGTCTTCTACTCAAATAAACAAAACCCTCTCAAAAGAGAGGGTTTTGTTTTTATCAGCGCGACGAGACTGTCAAAAACACTGGGGAAAACGTTGTGTAAGCCACCCGATAAGCACCCCACAAAACCACGTACAGTAACTTAAGGGAGGAGTATAACCAGGCAGTTTTTCCCCACGGAATAATCCATTCCACTTATAAACAACACCGTCCCCAGCTAAACACACCCTGTTACCTATTACACACAAGAATGACCCAAAAAAAGATCCTTGAAGTACAACATGGATTTCAGTTGTGCACACTTCCACAGCACTAATAATAAGGAGTAAAATGTTGATAATGAAAATAACTACTCCCCACCAGAAACTGCTAAGCGCACTCGAGATCGTTAGTCGCATAAGTACCAAACACGTCACGCTGCCCGTACTGCAGTGTGTGCTGATAGAAGTAACGAAGGACCAAATTATTCTTCGTGCCACCAACCTCGAGATTAGTGTCGAAATTATTCTTGAGGGAAAGGTTGAGGAAGTGGGGGTGGTAGCGGTGCCGGCGCAGACCCTCCTTCAGACGGTACAGTTTTTGGCCACTGGAGAAGTGGTATTGCGAGTAGATGAGGGAGTGGTGACTATCGAAGGGGCTCACACAGAAACTTCAATCAAAGCTATTCCCCACGACGAATTTCCCACGATTGCGCGAGTGACGAGCACGGGGGTAGTGGTAAATGCTGAGATGTTTGCGTTTGGTATCAAGACAGTAGCGCTCGCGGCTTCACACACATCAATAAAGCCAGAGCTGGGGAGCGTGTTTGTACAGCAAAAACGTGAGCATTCACTCACGTTTGTGGCGACCGACTCATTTCGTTTGATGGAAAAAACCGTTCCCCAAAAAGGCGTTGCACTTGATCATTCGTTTTTAGTGCCTCACCGCAACGCTCTTGAACTCGCACGGGTTTGTGAGCTCGTAGGAGGCTCACCAACGCTCCTAATTACCGAAAACCAGTGTAGCCTCGCTTTCAGTTCTGGAGTCTATATCACGTCACGTCTCGTTACGGGGTCGTTTCCTGATTATGAGCAGATTATTCCGAAAGAATATGTTACGACGGTGGTGGTACTTAAGGATGATCTTCAGAAAGCTCTCAAAAAGACGAACGTGTTTCTCAATAAATTCCTCCAAGTAACCGTTACGATTACCGAAGGGCACCTCACTGTCTCAGCTACCAACAATGATGTGGGACACACTACCGATACTCTAAAAGCCCAAGTGACAGGTGAAGAACTACGACTCAATTTTAATCAGCAATACGTAGTAGAGCCATTACCGCACATGTCCGATGAAAGTCTAACGATGAAATTTGCTGGTATTGGTCGACCACTGGTTATGAGCGGCGGCAGCGATAGCTCACTGCGATATTTGGTAATGCCGATGAATAAGTGATCATGGCCAAGCGACGAGGGGAGCTCATGAAGGTAAGCTCGCTATTCTCTAAATATGCGACACTCCTTAAACCACCACAGAAATCAGTAGAAAAAGAGGTCTGCCGGGTAGTGGAGGAACTGGTACCCTTTCCGGTTCGGGTCGAGTATTTCGCGTACACCCCATCCACTCGAGCTATTTATATAAAAGCACCGGCGGCGCTCCGGAGCGAAATACTACTCCGCCGAGAAGAGATACTGTCGGCCATTAAAGATCGTCTAGGAACGAACGAAAGTCCCACCACCCTTCTTTAAAGGCTATCGTCGTGGGCGCCGACGTGGAGTGTCCTCTTCGTCCTCTGCCTCCTCCTCTTCTTCCTCAAGATCGGCCTCGGCCGCAGCTGCCGCGGCGGCAGCTGCGACTATCGGACCAAGCGCTTCTTCCTTCCAGCGTGTCACTGCCCATTCCCAATTCTCATATTGTGGGTCGTTTCCTGGATTCGTTGGGTAGGGTCCTTGTGGGTCGTTTTTATTAACGTAGTGGAGAATGGTGTGGATGTTGTCGTAGATGAGAGACACCGCGGTGGCATTGGAGCTCGAGGCAGCTACCTGCAATTGGGTGAGGTCGATGTAGTCGCCACGCAGCACGGGTTTTACGTTACTCAAATTAACTTCGGGTTGAGCAAAGCTTTGCTCATCGCGTCGCTCCAAGGCAAAATCCATAAAGTCACGCCACATCGGGGTGACGATGAGACCCGAAAGACCACCACCCATCGGTGAGTTATCGTTGTTACCTACCCAGGTACCAACGGCGAGATTGGGCGCATACCCCATAAGCCAAGCGTCGCGGAGATTGTTAGTGCTACCGGTTTTAGAGGCTACCGAACGATTGGGAAAGTTAACCAGTGAGTTGGCTCCCCATAGTGGTGTACGAGCGACGTTGTCGGAAAGAACGTCACTAATCATGAGGGTAACGTTGCGATCAAGTACTCGCGTCTCTTCAATGGGTGCTTCTTCGACAATCAGACCACGGCTGTCTTCGATGCGTAAAATAGTACGCGGTTTTACACGCACCCCTTCGTTTGCAAAGACACCGTAGGCATAGGTCATGTCGACCAACTTAACTTCGCCACCACCGAGAACAAGCGTTAGTCCGTAACGATCGGGGTCGTTGAGGGTGGTGAGACCCATGTCAGCTGCGAGCTTCAGTGAATCACGTAGTCCAGCCAGATACAATACCTTTACCGCTGGGATATTGAGTGACTGAGCGAGGGCATTGCGCAAATTAATAGGGCCGAGGAATTTATTGTTGTAGTTGTTGGGTGAATAACAGGGAGATTCTGAACTCTGACTATCGGGTGGACAGCTAGGAGAAAACTGTGTGCGCAGATCAAAAACAGTGGTGTCTGGTAAGTAGCCTTTACTAAATGCAGCCGCGTAGATAAAAGGCTTGATGGCAGAGCCTGGTTGTCGATCGGCGGTTGTAATATTGAAGTTACCGTCGATCTCCTCACTAAAATAGTCACGCGATCCCACCATAACGAGGAGGTCACCGGTTTGTGGGTCGGTGGCTACCATGCCAGCGTTATCAGCCTTGAAGCGCTCGACGTTGGTCGCACCATGCTCAGCCACAATTCGCTCAGCTTCCTCTTGCAGCTCAGCGTCGAGTGTCGTGATGACACGTAGTCCGCGCTCAGAGAGTGCCTCCTCGCCAAATTTTTCGACGAGCTGCTCACGTACGTACATGACAAAGTGGGGTGCACGAATACCAGACACTGCTTGGGGCAAGAATTCTGTGGTGGTGGAAATGGCGGCGTTATATTCCTCTTCGGTAATAAAATCGTTTATCTTCATCCGCTCAAGGACGAGTCGTTGCCGCGCATCGAGTCGCTCGCGATTGTTTCCATAAGGGGAGAGATAGGTGGGGGCCTGGGGAAGGGCAGCGAGGTATGCTGCCTCGTTAAGAGTTAGGTCGGTGGCTTTCTTGCCAAAAAATGCCTGCGCTGCCTCCTCTACACCGTAAATGGTGCCGCCATAGGGTGATTCGTTGAGGTAAATTGAAAGAATTTCGTCTTTAGAAAGCACCCGCTCAAGCTTGATGGCGAGAATGGCTTCTTTAATTTTTCGCGTGAGCGTTTTGTCGCGCTGGAGAACGGAGTTCTTTATTACCTGCTGCGTGATAGTTGAACCACCCTGGCCACCGAGGAGGTCACCGTCGGTAAAGTTGGCCCAGCCGGCGCGGAGAATGGCTTTTGGTTGTACGCCAAAGTGGTTGTAAAACTGGTCGTCTTCGATAGCGATGGTCGCGTTTTTAAGGTGGTGGGAAATGGCATCAATAGGAACCACCGTGCGTCGTACGTCCTTACCAAGGTCGTAGAGGAGAATTTCGCCGGTCCGGTCGTAGAGCTTGGTGGACTGGAGTACTCGCCGCTCTTCGAAAGCGGAAAGGTCGGGAATGTCGAGAGTTGAAATCCAGATCAGTAGGCCGGCTGTACCGAGTACTCCCACGGCAAATAGCACGATACTGATATCGATAAGAATCTCTTTCATTGGCAGCCGTTTAAGGCTCCGCACCCACTTTTTTACTCGGGTCATAGCTCTTACCGTATAGCCCATGGTAGCACAAATTGTCTAGTCGTATGAGTACGCATCTGTGCTAGAGTTATTTCATGTCGCTTGCTACCGAACTAGCCGCCCGAGGCTTTATCCAGCATTGTACGGCCGATAATCCAGCCGAGGTGCTGGATGGTCCGCCGCTCGTGGTCTACCACGGGATTGATCCGACCGACGACTCGGCCCATGCGGGTAATTTTGTTAATTGGGTGCTCCTGCGGCACCTGTCACAGGCGGGGCACCGAGTCGTCTTTTTGATAGGGGGAGGCACCGGGATGATTGGTGACCCCAAGCCAGAGATCGAGCGCGTGCTCACAAGCCGTGAAGAAGTGGCGGCGCGGGTCGTAAAGCTGCGCGCTCAGGCAGAGCGCATATTGGGGGGAGCGGTAGAGTTTGTTGATAACTACGACTGGCTCCATAACCTCGACCTCATTACCTTTTTGCGTGATATCGGCAAGCACTTCACGGTCAACGAACTTATAAAGAAAGACGCGATAGCGACGAGGCTCCAGAGTGAAATAGGCCTTTCCTATACCGAATTTGCCTACCCACTTCTCCAAGCCTACGACTACCTCACGCTTTACCGCACGCACGGCTGCACCCTCCAGGTCGGTGGCTCTGATCAATGGGGAAATATGGTGGCCGGAGTTGATCTAGTGCGCCGTCTTGAAAGCAAGGCTGTTCACGCTCTCACTGTCCCCCTCATCATCGACAAAGTTACCGGCAAAAAGTTCGGTAAAAGTGAAGGTAATGCGGTGTGGCTTAATGAAGAGAAAACATCGCCCTATGCCTTCTATCAATTTTGGTACAACGTCGCGGACGAAAACGTCCTCGATTACCTCAAGTTGTTTACGTTGTTGCCGCTTGCAGAGATCGATGACATCATTACCTACCATTATAAAGCGCCTGAAGAGCGGACGGCCCAGCGACGCTTGGCCGAGGCGGTAACAACGCTCGTGCATGGTGAGGGGCCAGCTGCCCAGGCCAGTGCGGTGTCCGACGTGCTTTTTGGGGTGGCGACACTCAGTAGTCTCTCAAGCGAAGAAAAGGCGCTCCTACTACAGAACGCGCCTGTGACTACTGTGCCGTCGGGCACTCCACTTGTTGAGGCGCTCGTAACCTCGGGACTCGCGCAAAGTAAGCGTGAAGCCCGAACCTTTATTGAAAGTGGAGCCATTGCCTTAAATGGAGAGCGAGTAACCGACCTCGAAGTGGCTTTTGATCGTGAGACACACGGAGAGGTGGTGCATATCCGTCGGGGCAAGAAGCAAGTGGCACTGATTGCACTGACCTAAATAAAAACCCAGGTCAGCAAAAGGGCACGCGTATCGCGTGCCCTTTTGCTGTTTATTACTACCCACTCCCGTCTAGAGTTCGTCTACGTCGTCAAAGGTGTCAAAGTCTACGTCCTCAGCATCTTCTTCTAAAGGCGTGGCCTCGTCTTCAGCTTTTTCAGCGGGAGTCTCTTCCTCAGGCTCTTCAGCGGCGTCGTCCGAGAGGTGACCAAAGCCTTCCATATCCTCAGGCCCCGCATCATCTTCGGTTTCGCCCACTTCATCGAGAATATCGTCGGCGAGGGTGGCTTCCTCGTCGTCCATTTCCTCATCCTCGGCGAGAACATCCTCATCTGCGCGAAATACCATATATGAATAGTGAAGGTTAGCGTTGGTAGAAATAACTCACCGGGCAACCAGCGAGGTCCCGAGGATTTTACCTACCTCGGCCCACATGTGCAAGGCAGGTAATCCCGACAGCGATGGCGTCGTATTCATCATCCTGTGCCAAGGTGGGCGCTTCAGGCAGAAGCCGACGTACCATAGCGGTCATAGAGGCTTTGTCACTTTTGCCGTAGCCGGTAACCGCAATCTTTACTGCTTGGGGACTGTACTCGCAGACTATCGCGCCCGCCGCCCGGGCCAAATAGAGCACCATGCCGCGTGCCTGCGCTACATCGATGGCAGTTTTAACATTTTTGTTAAAAAACAGAGTTTCGATCGCGAGGTGGGTGGGCTGGTGTGTTTTGAAAAGGGCCGCGAGCGCCACGCCGAGTTCGTGGAGGCGCTCGGGTAGTGGGGTGCCGCGCTGACTCCCGAGACAGGCCGAATACATGAGGCGCTCGCGGCCCTCCCCACGCTCAAGTACCGCCACGCCGAGTCGATCGAACCCAGGGTCAATTGCTAAAACACGCATAGGAAGGATTAGTCGCCATCGGCAGTGGTGTAAATATCCTGCACGTCGTCGTGTTCTTCCAGTGCTTCAATAAGCCCCGCGAGCGCTTCACCGTCACTGTCGGAAAGGGTGAGTGGCGAGGTGGGTGTGTAACCCTCACTAGATTTCTGGAAGGCCCATGCCGCCGAGCCTGGTGCACCAAGGCTGTAGCCAGCCTTGGTGAGAAGGTGTCTGATCTCCTGACTGGTCCGATTGTTGTTGTCGGTAACCGCCGTGATGAGGATGGCGGTACCACCAGGACCAAACGTTTCAAACAACACTGCCTCAAGCGCTGCTCCGTCGGCACCTTTGCCTTTAGCCACTGCTCGGTCGATATTATCTTTGGGCATTGCGTCGGCTTTGGCGCGGGTGATGGCGGCAGCAAGTCCGGGTGAGGCGAGGTTGCCGCCGGCTTTACGTGATTCCATCGCAATCACTGCGGCGTGCTTGGTAAAGAGCCGACTCTTGTGAGCGTCGCCAGTGGCTTTCTTGCGTTTGATCTTTGACCATTTGTTGTGTCCGGACATGGCGATCTATTTTGAAAAGCTTTGTAAGTGACTGTAGGCAGCGGGGCTCGCCACGCGACCACGCGGGGTGCGCTCGATAAGGCCCTGACGGATGAGATAGGGCTCAATCACGTCTTCGATGGTTGATTGTTCTTCACCGGTGGCGGCCGCGATGGTGGTAAGGCCCACTGGCCCGCCGTTAAATTTATTGATGATGACATCGAGCACTGCACGGTCGGGAGCCCCGAGGCCCAAACGGTCGACTTCAAGTAGGGTAAAGGTACGCTCAACAATTGTTTCATTCAAAGCTCCACCTTCAAGTTGGGCCAAGTCCCGACAGCGCTTGAGGAGGTAGTTTGCTGTTCGCGGCGTGGCCCGTGCACGTGTTGCGATGTCGGCAACGACCGGCGCCGGCACCTCGACACCCAAAAGACCGGCGGAACGACTGAGAATCTGCCCGATCTCTTCATCAGTATAAAACTCTAGTCGAAACGTACCGCCGGAGAAGCGTGAACGCAAAGGGGCGGAGAGGAGAGAGATACGCGTGGTGGCCGCCACTAGTGTAAAGGGTGGTAGATCGAGCTGCACGGTACGGGCCGATGGCCCTTTACCAATAATGATGTCGAGCACACCCGATTCCATGGCAGGGTAGAGCACTTCCTCGATGGTTTTTGAAAGCCGATGGATCTCGTCGATAAAAAGAACATCGCCCGGGGAGAGGTTGGTGAGGATAGCCGCCAAGTCGCCCACCCGTTCGATCGCGGGGCCCGAGGTGGTGCGCATGGTGGTGCCAAGTGTGCGCGCGATTAGGTGCGCCAAGGTGGTCTTCCCGAGACCCGGCGGGCCGTAGAGGAGAATGTGCTCCGCGGCGTGGCCGCGACCTTTAGCAGCGGTAAGCAAAATCCGCAGATTTTCTTTAATCTTGGCTTGACCGACATATTCTTCCCAGCGCTCCGGCCGCAGCGTGCGGTCGAGGCTGCCGGCATCCTCGCGAGTGATGGGGGTGGTGGAAGGCTCCATAAGTGGCCTTAGTATAACAAAAACCGGCCTACGCCGGGGCGCTGTCTCATGCTGTGAGTAAGCAGCAAAGTTGAGCTGATGTTATCCCAAAACGACACACTGCGCTGTTCCTGGAGGGCGTAATGTTGGGGTGGGGGGGCTGAAGGAATAGCGTAGGGTGTTGTGAAGGGAGGGTAAAAAGCCGAGGCATTGACAATTTATTAAGAGTATGCTAAGATAGATAGGTAAATAGCTGTTCTCACGTGTCGGACTCGACACGACTTTTTATTGCTCTTTTTAGCGCGCTCGCGTGCTCCTCTTCTGTAACCAGGAGAACGACACGAAAGCTTTATATTTCTTCCAGACGATAACTCTCTAAGCAACGCGAGTGCGTTGCGAGGGACTGGTGGCGCTCACCTCGAGTGAGAGTGCGACCAATTTTCTTAGCGCGGCATTCACCTTCTCTCCGAAGTTTTGCTTAGAGAGTTATATTCTGGAAGTGAGAAGAACATCGGTACGAGCCGACTATAGCACAGCCGTGCTGCCTGTCGCCTTGACCATACGAAGTTTCTATCTCCAAAGCAGTAGTGTACCCGTTACCATTACGGCAGTGGGTCATCAGCGCGCCTTGGAAGTTCGACCACGCGCTCGAGCTCTTCAAATGAGGTATCGCCACAAAGTACTTTCACCATTCCATCGTGCGTCATGGAGGGAATTTTTTGTGGCATGGCGGCTTCTAAAATAACTTGCTCGCGTGGGTCACGCAAAATCGCTTCCTCGACGGCGTCGTCCATCAGGATAGCCTCAAAAATACCGATGCGGCCCTTATAACCGCTCATGCTACAGAGCGCACAACCCGGGCCAGGAATGTGAAGCGTAAGCGGCGAGGGAATAGTCGGTGGTTCCGGATGGTCGGAGAGCACACGTTCGACAATCGTTCGTTCATTTTCGCTCGCTGGTTTCGTCGTTTTGCACTGCGGGCACAAAAGACGGATGAGGCGCTGCCCAAGCATGATATTGATTGCGCTTTTAAAAATACGGGGGTCGACACCCAAGTTGGTGAGGCGGGCAAACCCACCCACTGCGTTATTGGTGTGCAGGGTAGTGAACACGAGGTGACCTGTCTGCGCAGCCCGCACTGCCGTTTCAGCCACTTCGCTATCGCGGATCTCGCCCACCATAATGACGTTCGGGTCTTGGCGGAGGATCGAGCGGAGACCCGAGGCGAAGGTGTAGTCCTCGCTTACTTGTGTTTGTACGATACCGTCGAGCTTGTACTCGATCGGATTTTCGATGGTAATAATTTTGGTGTTCTCGGTGTGCTTCTCGCGCAAAAAGGCATAAAGGGCAGTGGTCTTGCCCGAACCAGTAGGACCAGAAGTGATGATCATGCCGGTTTTTTTCTTGAGTTCCACTTTCATCACGCGTAGCATGATGTCGGAGAGCTGTAGTTTATCGAGGCTAAAGCTCGCCACGGAAGGATCGAGAAGACGCATCACCACCGATTCGCCAAGGGCGGCGGGAATCACTGAGACGCGCACCTCAATTTCATGTTCGCCCATTGAGAAAGTAAAGCGACCGTCTTGCGCCCCCAGTTTTTTATTGAGGGTCATCCCCGCCAGCAGTTTGAGGCGCGACATGAGGCGGCTATAGAGCCCGGCGTCGATGTCAACTATGTCACGCAACACGCCATTAAGGCGGTAGCGGAGGCGAATGCCGCCGTCCTCGGGTTCGATATGGATGTCAGAAGCGCCGAGTGAAAGTGCTCCGGCGAACGTGAGCTCGAGGGTTTCGGTGATACGGCGAGCATTGTTGATGGTGCCGATGCTTTTCATGATGTCTGCGACATCGGTAGCCGCCCGTACGGCTGTAGAGAAGCGAGCGATGTTCTCAGGGTCAAAGTCAAACACCCCACGTTTTTTAGCACTGGTTATAGAAAGGTCACGGTACCGCTCCCAGGCGTGATCGAGGCTCTTGCTCGAACACATATAGATGGCTGGAACGAGTTTCTTATTTTGGAGCTGCGTCAGCATGGTAGCCACCTCAGGTAGGCTGGGATTCTTCACTGCCACCTTGATCTGGGCGCCAGCGCGCTCAAAGGCTACTGCGCTAGCTCCCCGCGCTACGGCCTCCGGGATTTCGGAGAGGGCATTGGGATTAATCGTGTAGCCGTTTAAGTTGATATACGGGTAACCGTACTGGGCTGCCTGGGTAGCGATTACCCGCTCCTCTTCCTCATGACGAAGTTCGGAGAGACGTTCGTTCGCGAGATGGTCGTTAAATTGCACCATGATGATATAAAAAATTGTAGCATGCGCGACGTGACAGATGCTGGTGCCGATAGTACTGTTATGGTACCAATGTCGACTACTCAACTACCGACGCTTGCCGCCCTCGCTGACTACGTAGAGGCGACGCTCGCGAGTCTTTCACCACACCCACAGGGCGCTACGGTAGTGGCGCTTATCGGCGATTTGGGGGTTGGCAAAACTACCTTCACGCAGAGCGTGGCAAAACTTTTGGGCGTGACAGACGTCGTGACGAGCCCTACTTATCTCATCATGCGCTCGTACGCTACAACACACGACCAGTTTGCTACTCTCGTGCATATTGATGCCTATCGGATTGAATCGCTTGCCGAGCTCGCCCCCTTACGTTTCTCCGAAGTCCTTGGCCAGTCCCGCACCTTGGTGTGTATCGAGTGGGCCGATCGTATCAAAGATGTTTTGCCTCCTCATACACGCTACTTTGAATTAACGCTCCGGCCTGACGGCACGAGGACGATTAGCTCAAGCGAATAGCGCAGGGTGGCGTTATGGTATAGGTCATAAGCCCTCTCCTGGCCGCTTATAGTGCGAACGAGTATACTGGTGGCATGGCAAAATCCGCCGGGAAAGGGAATGACCAAAAGACCCTAGTGCTCCTAGATGCTCACGCTATTTTACATCGGGCATTTCACGCCCTTCCGGACTTTACGACGCCGGCCGGCGAACCTTCAGGGGCGCTCTATGGTGTAGTAACTATGCTCTTGCGCATCATCGAGGAATTTAAGCCCGACTATATCGCCGCCTGTTACGACCTACCCGAGCCCACCTATCGTCACACTGCCTTTGCGGCCTATAAAGGAAAACGGGAGAAAACCGACGATGGACTGGTTGCGCAGATTGAGCGATCGCGCGCTATTTTTGCTTGCTTCGGCATTCCTATCTACGAACACCCGGGCTTTGAAGCCGACGACGCTCTTGGGACCATCGCCCACGAATTGCGCACCCAAAAAGAAATCCGCGTTATTATTGCGTCGGGAGATATGGATACACTGCAGTGTGTTGACGGTAAGCGGGTGGCGGTTTATACCCTCAAGAAGGGAATTAAGGACACTATTTTGTATGATGAAGTGGCCGTTAAAGAACGCTTTGGATTTCCGCCCAAACACGTACCCGACTACAAAGGTCTGCGTGGCGACACGAGTGACAACATTCCTGGTATTGTCGGGATTGGTGAGAAAACTGCCACCGACCTCCTTACGCATTTTGGCGACCTTGACACTATTTATAAAAAATTAAAGAAGGGTGACGAAGCCTTTCTGGCGGCCGGTATCAAGCCACGCATTATCGAGCTCCTCAAAAACGGAGAAGAAGAGGCGCGGTTTTCCAAAATGCTGGCGACGATTCGTACCGACGCGCCGATTAACTTCGAGCTTGAAAAAACTGCCTGGCGCACCCACGCCGACCCACCAGCTATACTGGCACTTTTTACCGAGCTTGGGTTCCGCTCCCTTACCGGGAGAGTGAAGACTTTGTTTGGTGTTATGGAGGCAGAGGCAGCGCGGCATAGTGCGGGTGAGATTAGTCCCACACTCGTGCGTCGCGCCGCCGTCCTTCTTTGGCTCCTTGAAAGTGAGCGCACCAACGCCTCAGTCGAAGATATTATGGAATACGGTCGGGCGTTTCTCGACACCATGGATGTGTCACAAATCATTGCGCTCTTAGAAGAGCGACTTAAAAGTGTGGGGTTATGGCAGTTGTTCCTCGATATTGAGGAACCGTTAATGACGGTTCTTGACCACATGCAAGAGAATGGCATTCTCCTCGACACTGATTATCTAAAGACCTTATCGGTCACTATGCATGCTGAACTTGAAACTCTCGAAACCGCCATTTATGGTCATGCGGGAGTGGTGTTTAATCTCAATTCCCCTAAGCAGCTTGGCGACATTCTGTTTGATACCCTTGGTCTCAAACCAAAAAACCAAAAAAAGACGGCCGGTGGACAGCGCTCGACGAAGGAATCGGAGCTTGAAAAGTTGAAGGGCGAACACCCGGTCATCGAACAGATTTTGCGCTACCGCGAACTCCAAAAGCTCGTCTCTACCTACGTCGACAACCTCCCCGGCTTTGTCGCACCCGATGGCCGTCTTCATACCACCTTCATTCAAACCGGGGCGGCAACAGGTCGTATGGCCACGCAAAATCCTGGCTTACAGAACATCCCCATTCGTACAACTGAAAGTCGCGCTATCCGTCAGGCTTTTGTGGCGGCGCCCGGCTACCGCATCGTCTCGATCGACTACTCGCAGATCGAGCTACGGATTGCGGCCATTCTATCCCACGATATGAAACTCATCGACATCTTCCGCCGCGGCGAGGATGTTCATACCGGGGTGGCCATTCGCGTGTTTGGCGTGGACGCCACCGAGGTTACTAAGGAAATGCGCCGCAAGGCCAAGGTGATCAACTTTGGCATTCTCTATGGTATGGGGGTAGTGGCACTGCGGGGCAACTTAGGCGAAGGGACCAGTCGCGAAGAAGCACAAGAGTTCCTCAATGCCTACTTCAATACCTTCACGCGCCTGGCGGAGTATCTTGAAGAGACCAAGGAATACGCGCGCAAACATGGGTACACCGAAACGTTGTTTGGTCGCCGCCGGCAGTTTCCGGGCATTACTTCCAGCCAGCCCTTCATTCGAGCCAGTGCCGAACGCATGGCAATCAATGCGCCGGTCCAAGGTACGGCTGCCGATGTCATGCGTGTTGCCATGAACGAAGTGTACGATTATCTCAAAAAAAACAACAAGACAGACGTGGTGCGGATGCTTCTTCAAGTACACGACGAATTAGTATTTGAAGTGAAGGAGGACGTTGTGGCGGCTGAACTCCCGCACCTAGTCGCAGTTATGGAAGGGGTACTGCGTGACCGGGAGACCTATGGCGTGCCACTAAGGGTTGAAGCGGCGGTGGGGAATAATTGGGCGGAGCTGACCAATTACGAGATTTCCCGCTCCTAAATATCCTATGCTTCACGTTTTTTGTGGTAGCGATACAGTCACTGTCCGTACAAAGGCGCTCGCTGCACTCGCGCCTTTTGAAGAAGCCGGCGTCGCACCCGTTCGTTTAGAGGCAGAGCAGTATGAAGAGGGGGCACTCGGGCAGCTCCTTAGCGGCGTCTCACTGTTTGGTGAGGCAATGGTCTGTCTTCTCGACACCCCGTCAGTCGACGAGCTTTTTGCTACTACCGTAGCAGACGCCCTGCCAGAACTAGCCGCCTCGTCCAACACGTTCATTCTCATCGACGAGGCGCCCCTTGCCGCCTACCGCAAGCAGCTGGAAAAACACGCAGCCTCTTTCAACGAATACAAAGCTGGCGCCAAAGAAAAAAGCGACCCGTTTGCGCTCGGAAACGCGTTTGCGGTGCGTGATAAAAAGACATTATGGATCGTGCTGGTACAGGAACTTCAGGGTGGGATGGCGGCCGAGGCAATTGTCGGGTCTTTGTGGTATCAGCTTAAGGCTATGCGCCTCGCCGCGATTACGAAAAGCGCTGAGGAAGCCGGAATGAAGGAGTTTCCCTATAAAAAGGCGAAAGCGGCGCTACGGAAATATTCCCTTGAGGAAGTGGAGCAGCTCTCGAGTGAACTCCTTACGCTCTACCACGACGCGCACGCTGGGAAGAGGGAGATGGCGGTGGGGTTGGAACGGTGGGTGCTTAGAGTGTAAAAGTCAGCGAGAGAGCAGCGTGGTCAGATACTTCTTCTGGGAGAATCGCAAAGTCAGTTACCGAAATACCTTCGCTCACAAGTACATAATCAGCATACCGTTCGTCTTTTTGGTACAAGCTCGTGCGGGTCGATGTGATGTTATATTCGGTGATTAAGTTTCTCATACCAGCGCGCTCTAAGAGAGCAAGACTTTCAGTGTCGGGGCGCAGATTGAAGTCACCAGCTATGATAAAGGGAGTGGTGAGTGTCTTAGTAAATTCAAAGATGTTAACGGATTGTTGTATTCGCTCGGGGGTATCGGTTTTACCCTGACCGTTCCAAAGCCCGTGAAAATTGATGATAGTCAGCGGTCCGGATGTTGTTTCTAGGGTAACGTACTGAAGGTTTCGAGCATGATTGCCTGGCTCATCAGTCGACTCGTAACCCTTTTTTTGATACACAAACACTTCTCCTTCAGCCAGAAGGGAGTACTTATTTTTTACAAAAACAGCTAGTCCGTAGTAGTCACGGAAATGTGGATGAAATACAACGTGATGCTCAGTTAGGACAGCCTGGATGTCTTCCAGAAGTGTGGTGGTGACACCAATAAGCGGCTGCCCCCCAGCCACAACACCCACCATTTCGTTGTTGCCCCCAGCCCAGATTTCTTGCAGACAGAAAACATCAGTACCAGAGTGATCGTGAAAAAACCTCATGAGGCCGGCATGCCCGCCACGACCACCCCAGGTGTTAAGAGTAATGAGATTCATCAGGGTAATTGTAAGGGATTTTTAGAGAGGTGGCGAGACAATACTGACTGACCATCCTCAAATAGACTTACTTCAGCATAACTCAATACTGCTCTAATCAACCCACGCTAGTTTCCGTACACGGCTTCAATATTGTGACCGTCGGGGTCAAAAATAAAAGCACCATAATACCTCTCGTGATATTCCGGTCGTAGTCCAGGTGCACCGTTATCCTTGCCACCGGCTGCTAGCGCAGCTTTGTAAAACGTGTCAACGGCGTCAGGTGAGTCTGCTTTAAAGGCAATATGGCAGTGTGCACTTACAGGAGTGTCGGTGGTAAACCAGGTATCAACTTTTCCATCCTTACCAAAACCAACCACGCGGACACCATCAAATGTTTGATCGAAGGAGAGGGTATACCTAAGTGGGGCTAGGGTGGCCGAGTAAAAAGTGATGGTTTTTTCAATGTTTGGAACGCGGAGGGTGAGGTGGTCGAGCATGATGAGGTTAGTATAGCAGTCATTGTTACGACCCAGCCCAGAATCGTCCCGCTTTTTGACCAATTTTCAAGGAGTGAAACGACTATGAAAATGGAAATACTCTTGTGGTGCTAACTCGCTACGCTTATAAGAACGTTGGACGCGGCTAGTATTAAGGCACGCCTTGTCCACACGAGTCACTAAGCAGATTTTACGCTTCGCTTAAATCCGCTAAGTGCTCGCGAATCTTACAGATTCTGTCCACTCATTGGATTCTTTATATCGCCAGCTCATAAAGACTCTCAATGAGTCTTGCGAAATGGGTCCCACCCCATTTCTCACCCGCCTCGCGACTTTTTCTTTCGGTAAAAGAAAAAGTATCGCTGCGGCTCGGACAGTCGCCGTACCTGCCACTAGGCAGGTACTAAGAATAAAACCCCTCAAATTTGAGGGGTTTTATTCTTGCGACTGTCCGCCCGGTTGGAATCGAACCAACGACCGTCTCCTTAAAAGGGAGCTGCTCTACCGACTGAGCTACGGGCGGAATTATGGACGGTATTACATGGTCTCGGTGGGTGTGCTCTCCGCTCCCTGCCAAGCGACTACGCTACGAGCGCACCCACCGAGACACTATCGCAAGTGCGAGAGACTATACCGCTTTTATATGGGTAAATCAATTGCCAAGGCCCCCGCGCCAGTAATGAAGAGGGAGAGGCCGCAGCCGATAAGCAGGAACCACACCAGGCGTGAGGGGAGAGCGGGGTGCGGAATGCGGTGTCGCCACACCGCGAGCTTCAGCGACAGTAGTACAAGCAGGAGAGCGCCGAGCTGGGTGGCAAAGCCAGCAAAAATAAGTGCTCCAGCGATGAGCTCGCACAAGGCGACCAGCAGCACTGCGGCGTAAGGAAAGGGGAAGAGGGGTAAGTGCGCTGTGGCCGCGATTTCGTGACGAAGCCGCAGGTGGCGCACACCGAGCGTGATGAGTACTGCCCCAACGCACCAGCGCAAAATGGCGTACGCGAGGAGAGCTAGCCATTGAATAGGGAAGAAGTTGAGCATGGCGGGGCTACTGATTCTTTGCTAGTCTAGCACGCAATGATGCGTCACTTGAAAATCGCGATTAGCTTTGTTGCGGGTCCCAGCTCGCTGCTTTGCCGTAGCATCAAGTACGCCTCCGCAGCTTACCTGCCCGCGCCTCGCTACTCATCGATTTTCAAGTGACGCATGCTTCAAAAGTTTGTCATTCTGCATAACGTGCGCAGCAGCCACAACGTGGGCGCCATTTTCCGCACAGCCGATGCGGTGGGTATCACAAAAATTTATCTCTGCGGCTATACTCCCACTCCGATTGACCGCTTTGGTCGGAAAAATGAGAAGCTCGCCAAAACCGCCTTGGGTTCTAACGCCACTGTGCCTTGGGAACATGCCCCCGATACTGCTGTGCTACTGAGCATGCTCCGGAGCAATGGCACCTTCCTCGTAGCGGTCGAGCAAACCCCGCAATCAGTCTCGCTGTTTTCCGCGCCCATTCCGGCGAGTCAACCCACCGCCTTTATTTTTGGCAATGAAATCGAGGGCGTGCCACTCGAACTCTGTGCCGTCGCCGATTGTGTCGTCGAACTCCCTATGTTGGGCACAAAGGAGTCACTCAATGTGGCGGTGACGGTTGGTGTCGTCCTCTACCATGACCTACAAATACTTGACAACTAGCAGAATGTTGATATAGTTTAAATAAACGTTCTTCGGAGATGTAGTTGTGAAAGACAATACCCTGCCACCCTGCCGCGACTTTATCCTGGCAACAGCCCGGAAGGTTCGCCGGAAACAAACGCCGCTTATGGTTACCTACGGGACCAATGGCCCGGTAGCTATCCCGCGGATCATTGCGATAGCAAAGCGACTCTACCCACTTCAGGCGATACTTTCTTCCATCAATGCTTTGATAGACGAGAATATCCTGCTTGTGATGGGTTGTCACTGGGTCGTTAGTTTCGACCCTGACCAAACCCCACGCCAATGGAAAAAGGAGATTCTCCAAAGGGAGGGCCATCTCATCAAGTGTATCCCCGCTTGGTATCCCTCTATCTACAATGAGGGTTGGTTTGTCAATAATGAGGGACCGGTTCTTAGTCGGGATGTTCTCCAGCCCGGGAAGTACTACGTATACGATACGCTTGTGGCATACGTGGTGCCGGACGGCCTGCCGAGGCACTTGTCGGATGAAAAACTAACGGAGCCCTATCCTGTCGCTCAAGAAGTTCTGAAGCAGTTGCGGCGGGGATAGACGTAACTGCGTCCGAGAGATCTGAGCCGTCCCACCCCCCCGCGGTGGACGGCTTCTTTTTTAAACCCGAGCCAATTCTTCCTGCACCACCTCGGCATCACTCCACGGTTCTTTAGAATTATTAGGGCCCATAATGTACGGGTCGGTGCCTTTGCCGCTGATAAGCACATGACCACCGTCAGGACAGAGTTCGATGGCTTTTCTGATAGCTGTGCGACGATCCATGATGATGTCGAGTTTTTGTTTATTGGGAATCCCTTTCTCCATTTCGTTTACAATCTTGCGCGGGTCTTCATCGTAAGGGTCTTCGTTGGTGAGAATGATGTGGTCGCAGTAGCGGTCAGCGATCGAGCCCATCTCGGGCCGCTTCCACGTATCGCGTCCGCCACCAGTGTTACCAAGCACACACACCTTAGGGCTGTCTTTAAATGCTTGATAGAGTTTCTCGAGTGAGTCCGGCGTGTGGGCGTAGTCGACCACGGCGGTCACTCTCTTGCCATCGCGCAGGGTAGCGGCAAAACGCTCGACACGACCAGCAATCGGCGGCATGTCATGGAGCGCCCGGTCGATGATTTGGAGAGTGGTACCGAGGGCTCTCGCCAGTGTGATGGCGGCGAGGATGTTGTAGACATTAAAGAGGCCGAGGAGCGGTACCCGTAGCGTGGTGCCATTTTGTACTAGGCTCACGCCGTCCTTATGAAGTGAATACAGTGAGAGGTCGCGTAGCGAGTAGGGGAGTGGGTGCTCTATCGGGAACTTGAGGAAGTCGGCACCATGCTCGTCGTCGGCGTTCGCTACTATATAGCGGGGACGCTTCATACCTTCAGCTACCCGGGCGGCAATTGAAAGCTTGGCGTTTTTGTAGTTTTCAAACGAACCGTGTGATTCGATGTGTTCAGGCGAGAGGTTGGTGAATACGAGGGCGTCGATCTCGAGGAAGCGATGACGAAATTGTTTGGCACCCTCGGAGGTCATTTCAATGACGGCGTGGGTGCAGCCGGCCGCTACCGCGCGCGCCAGGAAGTGCTGCACGAAAAAACGTCCCGGCATCGTCATCTTGAAGAGGTTGCGCTCGACCTCGTCGCCAATTTTAAATTGGATGGTGGAGAGCGACGCCACTTTCTTTCCGTCGGCAGCGAGGATGCGGGCAATTAGTTCGGTAGTGGTCGACTTGCCTTTAGTGCCTGTCACCGCAATGAGGAAGAGCTGGCGACTGGGGTGACGGTAACGCACTGCTGCCACGTACGCAACGACGAAATGGTAATAGGGTTGTACGAGGGCAAATAGGCGGCGCGGGAGGAGTTTCTTTACGGCGTACAAAAAGTGTTCCATCTCCCAATTATACGGGGCCGCCCGCCCCGCCACCACTTACCGTAGTGAGTGGGCTGTTTTGTGCTATGCCGAGGACAGGTGGCGGAGGGCCTGCTTCACGAGGTCTTTGGTATCGACGTGGGTGGCAATGGCGCGCACTGCGGCGCGGGCATCAGCGGGTGGGTAGCCCAGGGTGATGAGGGCATCAATAGCGTCACTGTGGCTGCGGTCGCCCACTTCGCCTGTTGTGCGCGCTACTCCACCACTTACCCGCACCGTCTCTAATTTGTCGTGAAGGAACTGCACAATGTTTTCGGCTGTTTTCTTGCCGATACCCGAAAGTTTATGTAGGAGGGTGGCGTCTTTGGCCTCGATAGCTTCGGTGAGGATAGCAAGGTCGGCCTGGCCGAGGATTTGGAGCGCCGACTTAGGACCGATTTTCGGTACGGTCATGAGGAGCTCAAAGAAGCGCAGCTCCTCATCGGTAGGGAAGCCATAGAGGTCAAGGGCGGTTTCGCGCACCGCCAAATAGGTGTGGAGATGAAGCTGGTCGCCCACCTCGTAGCCGTGCCGTAGAATATTCATATATACGAGGTACCCCACCCCCTGTACATTGAGTACGAGGTGGTGGAGGCCGGTGCTCTCGACAACGCCATGCAGTGAGCGGATCATACGATACTGGCTATTGTACCCCAATTACGGCGCCTCGCCTCTTGGCGAACTTAGATTCTAACCTGAATCGCAACACTTGAGCCAAAGCAAAACCGCCCGTAGTCTAGTTGTGTTAGCAAATAAGACCAAGGGCGGTATGCATCGGCATTTTAAC